>NZ_QUDI01000024.1:0-91820 GCF_003477465.1 Parabacteroides sp. AF48-14 | reverse complement strand
ATAGAAATAAGAAATTTCTTTGAGGATATAGTTGCAGGTTTAAAACTTATGCCTATTTTTGTACCTGAAATATGACGAATCTAAACGTACGTTTTCGTTAGTCATTCTCTACATCCCACATAATCTACTATACATCAATTATTTATATCCTCTTTTCACCCGGTTTTCATGTAAAAATTCGAGGATTCCTTCGCTGCCCGTTTTTCCAGATATCTCACTGTTTATCAATATTTTATATTTTTGGGATTTCTTTGGCGTAAAGGCTCTTTTCAGGCGTTTTTCGAGAAAAGCGAATCAACTCGTCTTTTTTTGTTAATTATCAGCATCCCCATTTAATTATTTTAAGTCTCAATCTCCAGCCGCAAATTCCATGCCCATGGAAATCTAATTGCATGGGCATGGAATTTCGAACGGATGGGCATGGAAGCTATTTCCGATTTTCAGAGAGGGGAGGCTTATTGTATAAAACGCTTTTTTTACCTTCGGAAGAGGTCCGAAATCAAATAAATGTTAATCCACTTTTCAGCCGCCAAAAAGGGGCTTTTTCCTCTTTTCCGGAAGTTTTTTGCCGGGAAGTCAACCTTTATTTCATTTTCCCGGAACTTTATCGCCCTGAAGACGGTCGCCATACCCTATGAAGACGGTCATCATTCCAATGAAGACGGTCGCGAGAGCGATGAAGACGGTCGTCGTGGTGACAAGCTCCCGAAACTTCTTTTGAATATTTGAGACGCTGTCCGTCTCTGTCTCGAAATATTCGATTCTCCGGGAGTTAAGGTTTATCACTTTGACGACATTTCCGCCGTCCGGCAATCAAACTGCACACATTTCGAGACGGGCTCGGCACCTCATTCCGCCTATTGTCAGCCGGGAAGGCAAAACGCTGAAAAGAGTCAATCCAAAATGGATCAAGATTTCAGGCGAAATAGAAAAACGGTCAAAATGGGGGTTATTGTAATTCATCAGGTTTACAAAGGCTCACTTTTTCTTTTCATTGGCATATTGGCACATTGGCATATTGGCACATTCACTCATTGGCTCATTATTTTTGAAGAGAAAGCAACTGTCTGTGTGGTTAAAAGCAATTGTCTTCGCATTCAAAAGTAATTGTTTTTGTGATTACGGACAATTGTTTTCTTTCCCGGATCTCATTATCGTAAAAAGAAGAAAAAAGGAACTGTATATATTTTATATTAATATATATGGTAGGGAAAAACCGCTTTTAGTTCAGGACATGGCTACGAACTTTGAACATCAATGTTTACATAAAACCGTTTTTCGTCCAGTATAGAAAAACGATATCGTATATCCCATTTTGCCTTATATGATCATATTTGGTATGATTACAAGGAAAGGCAATGCTTATTTTTGCAAATAGCTTTTTAGTAAGTATATTTGTATGCAATAAAAAAAGACATGATGAACGATAGACCGCTTATTCTGATAACAAATGATGATGGTGTTGAAGCTAAAGGGATAAAAGAGTTGACCGAATGTCTCCGGGATTTGGGAGACATCGTAGTGTTTGCTCCGGACGGCCCCCGTTCGGGAATGGCAAGCGCGATTACTTCGCTCATACCGATCAAATATACATTGATCAAGCAAGAAAAAGGGCTGACGGTTTACAGCTGCACGGGGACTCCGGTGGACTGCGTAAAGCTGGCGATCAACGAAGTGCTGGACCGGAAGCCCGACCTGCTTGCCTCGGGTATCAATCATGGCGGCAACCATGCGATCTGCGTGCACTATTCGGGTACGATGGGCGCAGCGGCGGAAGGATGCGTATTCGACATTCCGTCTATGGGCGTATCGCTCCTGGATCACCATCCGGATGCCGACTTTACGGAATGTTGCCGCCTGGGACGCATGCTGGCACGACGGGTCATAAAAGAGGGCCTGCCGCACGGTACTTATTTGAACCTGAACGTCCCCAACACTCCGAATGTGAAAGGTCTGAAAGTCTGCCGCCAGGCCGACGGCCGTTGGGTGAAGGAATTCAAACGTTCGGAAAACGCATCGGGCGAACCGGTATTCTGGCTCACCGGATCATTCGAAAACGCGAAACCGATCCACCCCGACAACGACACGCAGGCATTGGATAGCGGCTACGCTTCGCTTGTCCCTTGCAAGATTGACGTGACGGACTATGATTTTTTAGATAAGCTAAAAAACATATGAAATATTTTTTGATCGCTGGAGAAGCTTCCGGAGATTTGCATGCATCGAATCTGATGGCGGCATTGAAGGAGCAGGATGCGGAAGCTGATTTCCGCTTCTTAGGAGGCGACCTGATGCAAGCTGTCGGAGGCACGTTGGTGAAACATTACAGGGAGATGGCTTTCATGGGCTTTATCCCCGTACTGCTCAATCTGCGTACGATCCTCCGCAATATGAAAGCCTGCCAGGAGGAAATCCGGAATTACAAGCCGGATGTGGTGATCCTGATCGACTACCCGGGCTTCAACCTGAAGATTGCGAAGTTCGTAAAGACGCAATTGGGACTGCCCGTCTATTATTATATCTCACCTAAAATATGGGCCTGGAAGCAATACCGCATCAAGGATTTCCGCCGCTATGTGGACCGGATGTTCTGCATCCTGCCCTTTGAAGTGGAATTCTTCCGCAAACTCGATTATCCGGTGGATTACGTCGGCAACCCGTCTGTCGACTCTGTGGCCTATTATAAGGAAGAGCAGGCAGCGCAACCCGACACGTTCCGTGTGGACGAACAGCTCGACGAACGCCCCATATTGGCATTGCTTGCCGGTAGCCGCCGCCAGGAAATTAAGGAAAACCTCCCGACCATGCTGGAAGTGCAGCCGCCTATCCCACACACCAGCCGGTAATAGCCGGCGCTCCCGGCCTGGAACCGGAGTTTTACAAGCAATATATAGGCGAGGCAAACGTCCGCATCGTTTTTGGCAAGACCTATCCCCTTTTGCAGCATAGCGACGCGGCACTGGTCACCTCCGGAACGGCAACGCTCGAAACCGCCCTCTTCCGTGTTCCGCAAGCCGTCTGCTATTATGTTCCGGCCGGCCGTCTGGCAAGTTTCATTTTCCGGAATTTCTTCCACACGAAATACATCTCGCTGGTCAACCTGATTGCGGGCCGCGAAGTGGTGCAGGAACTTTTCGGAGCCCGCTTCTCGCGCCGGCAGATAGACGAAGAGCTGGGACGCATTCTAAACGACAGCACCTATCGCGACCATATGCTCGAAGGCTACGACGAGATTATCCGGCTGCTCGGCAAACCCGGCGCATCCCGGCGGACAGCAACACTTATCTATCAATCACTGAAGCATTAACATCTTTTATAAACCATCTTTGCAGCATTTCACGATCATCCGGCATCTTCCTCTATAGAAACAAAAAATAATAATAATTTAGATGATACATGCTATGAAGACGTTGAAGACATTTATGCTTCTGTTTGGAATCCTGTTAGGTTCAACCACTTTTTATTCCTGTCTGGATGATGATGACAGTTACAGCGAGTTTTGGAAAGACAAAGCACAGGCCATTGTAACGGTTAAGCCATTAACTGACAATACCTACTACATGCAGTTGAACGACAGCATTACGTTGTTCCCGACCAACTCGTATGTGCCACAAAACTTAAAAGAAATACGTGCATACGTTATTCTTAAAGAATCAGACAAGGTCGTTTCGGATTATGACAAAGCTGTCGAGGTGATACGGATGGATACGCTCCTGACAAAAGAAATCGCCCCCGATTTAGGTGCGGAGAATGACTCTCACTACGGAACCGATATGCTCGCATTGAACGGCGCCAGCCTTTGGGCCAAAGAAGGTGCTTGGATTGAAGACGGATACGTAACGTTCGATTTTCTGGTCAATAAAGGAGAGAAACATTTCCTCAACCTTGTACAAACAAACAGCGCCGACCCGTACGAACTGGAATTCCGTCATCGTGCTGATAATGGAGGCTATACGTATCAGCCGCTCCCGGGCTTGGTTTCGTTCAAGCTGGATAAGTTGCCGAGCACGGAAGGGAAGACTGTTAAGTTAAAGATAAAATATAAATCCTTCGCAATAAACGATTATAGAACAATCGAATTGGATTACAAATCAAAGGAATAACCTTCCCACATAACTTTTATTTTTATCATTTAGTTCAGGGAGAGAGGCGTCGGGATGATGCCTTTCTTTTTTTTTCTTATTTTTGAGCTATCGGTATGCAACGGTTGTCGCCTGTCTCTCGTTTATATATATGAAAATGGAAGAAACAAATGCACATCTGATCGAGGGGTGCCGGAAAGGAAACCGGACAGCGCAGCTCACCCTGTACAAGCAATTCGCACAGCGATTATACGTCGCCTGCCTGCGTATTGTAGGGAACGCGCCAGAGGCGGAAGAAGCCATGCAGGATGCTTTCCTGAAGATCTTCACCCGTCTGGACCAATATCATGACGGGCAATGTTTCGAAGCATGGATGCACCGGATAGCCGTCCATACAGCCATTGATTACGTAAGACGACAGACACCCGACTGGGTGGAACTCTCCGACAATTATGCCGAACCCGATGACGACGGGCCGGATGAAGAGGAGCTCCAATACTCGGTCGCCCAGGTCAAGGAGGCCTGTAAGAAACTGCCTGCCGGCTACCGCGTAATCCTCTCGCTCTACCTCTTTGAGGGATATGACATGGAAGAAATAGCCTCCATCCTGAAGATCCAGCCGCCAAGCGTACGCAGCCAGTATCTCAGGGCAAAGCGCAAATTGTTGGACATTATAGCAGCAAATTAAGAAAATGGATAAATTAAAGAATTTCATAGACACGAACCGGAAAGCTTTTGAGGATGACCTGTTACCAGAGGGCCACTTCGAACGCTTCGAACAGAAGCTCGCTGCGCCGCGCAAAAGCCGGGCCACACTATACAGCCTTTGTGCTTTTGCGGCAGCAGCCTGCATCGCTTTGCTGTTCCTCTTCAAAATGCCGGGCGGCACACCGCTTCCGCAGCAGAAGCCGGTAGCTTCGCAGCCGCACAAATGCCAGATGAAGGAGGAAATCGAGGAACTCCGGCTCTACTACAATATGCAGATGAACGAAATCATCTCGCAGATGCAGGCGATGTACAAACAACAGCGCATCCCCGGCTCGGAAGAGCTGCTGAAAGAGACGAAACGGGTCCTGACGGACAATTATATGTTCGAAGAGACGGTTCTCCCCACGCTGCCTTGCTCCAACGACGGCCTGTACGCCATGAACCAGCATTACAGCACGAGCTTGGAAAGCCTCAACATCATGCTGGAACAGATGGAGAAAATGGAAACGAATAAAAAAGTAAATCAGAAATAAACAATCAAAATGAAAGCAATTCACCAACAATCAGCCATCGGCAAACAGGCGGTCATCCGTCCTTGCCTCCTTATGCTTCTCATCTTGTTCTGTGCGCTTCCCGGTTGGGCAAGCAAACAGGAAAGCATCAAGAAGAAAGAATATAACAAGAGTTTCAATGTCGGCAAAAACGACCTTCTGCAAGTGGACAACCGCTTCGGCAACATCACCATCACGCACTGGAACAAAAACGAAGTCTCCATCCGCGTCGCAATCGAAGCCAAGGCGCGTAATGAGGACAGGGCGCAGGCAGCCCTCGACCGCATCAGCATCCGGATGGAAAAGATGGGAAACACGGTTTCGGCTGTTACGACGCTGAGATCGCAGAACGGGAATAATAACTCCAACGAATCGTTCACCATCAACTACTATATCAACATGCCGGCAGAACTGACATGCGATCTGACGCAGAAATACGGTAACATCTATATGCCGGAGAACAACAAGGGGAAATGCGACCTCCATGCCAAATACGGCAACATCAACGGTGGTAACTTCACAGGCCCGCTGAATATAGAAGTGCAGTATGGCAACCTGGATATCGCAAACGTCGACAATGCGACGTTAGATCTGCCTATTGCGGCAAAGCGAACCTCCAAAACGCCTCCCAGTTGAATGTCGACAGCAAATATTCCAACCTCAACCTCGGAAATGTCCAGAAGATGAACATTGAGGCCAAATACGGCAAGATTATAATGGGAAGGCTTAACAGCGGCTATCTGGAACTGAAATACGGCGAATGCAGGATGGAAGAATTGAAGCAAAGCATCACGGTTGATGAGCTAAGCTACAGCACGCTGACCATCAAAGACCTTGCTTCCAACTTCGAAAAGATAGATGTAGATGCCCGCTACGGAAACCTGAATATTTATACCGACGTAAACGCTTCTTTCCGCGTTGTCGCCAATAATATGAAATATGGTAATTGCAGCATCAAAGGCGGTTTCAATGTACAATCCCGCCGCGTAGAAGAAAATTCTTCAAGCGACTTCGACAGCCGCAGCGAACAGAAGAACAAAAACAACTACGTCCTCGATGTCAACAACGGCAAGAATGGCCGTATCAATTTCGAGGGCAACAGCTACAGCAATATCAAGGTGATGGCGAAATAATAAATATGCCAATGTGCCAATGTGCCAATGTGCCAATTAAAAAAGGTTGGACAAAAAAATCCCCGGTATCTGTTTGGATACCGGGGATTTTCTATTTGATCAAAGAAACGGCTGATTAGTCGAGTTCTTTAATTGTGATGTTACGATACCAAACGTCATCGCCATGATCCTGCAGACCGATGAAACCTTCTTTGTTTTCACCACCGCAGTTCAGCAACAGTTCGTATGCCAACGGCCATTTGTCTTTGCTAAACTTGCTCTTATCCAGCATTTCTTTCCACTGCTGTGTCCACAAGTGGTATTCAACAACCGGTTCGTCGTTCTGATAGTGAACAACTGTACCTTTGTAGCACATGATCTTACCTTTGTTCCACTGACCGAACGGTTTAGAGTTCTGTGGCTTAGCCGGGATCATGTCATACAATGAAGCAGACTGACGGTTACCGTCCTTACCTAACTTGGCATCCGGATGGTTTTCATTGTCGAGTACCTGATATTCAGGAGCAGAGATGTAAGATTTCTGACCTTCTACTTCTTGGATCATATACAAAACACCAGAGTTAGAACCTTTACCCACTTTCCATTCAAATTCAAATTCATAGTTTTTGAACTTGTGAGCAAAAATCAGATCGCCACCATCTTTAGCACCAGCTTCACCGGCACCGGAACCTTTGATATGGATTGTTCCGTCTACAACTTCCCAAGCATCAGGAACATCTGCGCGGTCATAACCTCTCCAACCATTGAATGTCTTTCCGTCAAAGAGAGAAATTTTTCCATCTTTGTCTTTCGGGAAAGTAGACAGGTCAACTGTCGGCAGTTCGTCCATGATTCTGTATTCAGGAACGGCTGCTTCTGTTGTTGCCTCTTCTGCTGGAGCGGCAGCTTCTTCTGTTTTTTTACCGCCACAAGATGTGAAATAACACATCATCACTGCGGCACTTGCTAATAATACTGACTTTTTCATTCTATTTTATCTGTTTAAAACAATTATCACGGCATAGCAGGCAAGTTCCAGCCTTCACGATAGTTATGCTTGATCAATTCTTCAGCGAATTGTTTAGCAGGAACCGGATCAGTCCAGATCTTGTTAAATTTCGGGTCACCGTCGACGATCTTGAAGTCGTCTTTCTTAATGATCTTAATTACTTCGTCGTCCTTGATATTGGTGAACTTCATGTTAGGACCATCCCACAGCAGCTCTTTGTTCAGTGTCTGCAAACGGATTGCCAATACACCCATAACCACCATTTCGTTCATCGGGCCTGACATAGAGAAATCAGACTTAGTCATTACACGGCTGCTCGGGCTTTCTTTACAAGCGCGGATCCAGTCTTGTTCGTGACCGCCACCCATAGCGTTTTCTACGCGACGACAAACTTTCGGAGCATTAGGTACACGACCTGACAACAACCAAGGTTTCTGTCCATAGCAGCCACAGATCAACGTGTCTTTTGTACCGTGGAAGATACACAAGCCACCACCCGGGCCCATCAGTTCCATACCTTCAGGGAATCCTTCCGGACGATCCGGCATCATACCGCCATCATACCAATGCACTTCAACTTCCGGCAGACCCACCTTCGGCATATTGTCACGAGCCGGGAATACCATTTTTACGTGCTGTGCGTTAGGAGCGCAGTCAGCCAGCAACAGAGTAGAAGAACCCTGTACTTTGATAGGATAACCTAAATTCAGGGAAGTAAATACCGGCTGCATGATATGGCAAGCCATATCACCCAAAGCACCTGTACCATATTCCCACCATCCGCGCCAGTTCCAGGGATGATATATTTTATTGTAAGGACGAACTTGTCCGGGGCCTGTAAACAAATCCCAGTTTAGGGTAGAAGGAATCTTATCTGCCTTTTCAGGAGCGTTCAAGCCCTGCGGCCAGATAGGACGGTTAGTGGCACATTCCACTTTCGTTACTTCACCGATTTCACCGTTCCAGATCCATTCGCAAACCAAATCCGTACCTTCGGAAGAAGAACCCTGGTTACCCATCTGAGTAGCTACGTTGTACTTCTTAGCCAACTTTGTCAGCAAACGGGATTCGTAAACCGAGTGGGTCAACGGTTTCTGAGTGTAAGCGTGTTTACCCATTGTCAATGCATCGGCAGTGATGATGGCGTGTGTATGGTCGGCAGTAGCCACCAATACAGCGTCAATGGAATCACCCATTTCGTCATACATCTTACGATAGTCCCAATACTTCTTTGCATTCGGATGGCGATCGAAAGCCGGTTTTGCATATCTCCAGTCAATATCGCAAAGAGCTACGATATTTTCTGTTTTTTCCATGTTCTTAAGGTTGGCATTACCCATACCACCAACACCGATAGCAGCAATATTCAACTTGTCAGTCGGAGCTACATATCCATGAGATTTACCAAGAACGGAACCTGGCACGATAGAGAACGCTGCGGCAGCAACGGCTCCTCTTTGAAGAAAAGATCTTCTTGAAATGTTCGACATAGTAATAATTTTTTATAGATTAGCACTTAATTATAATATTCGATGTGATTTCTCGTCATATAAAAACACAAACTGACGCAAATATAGCCAATGCGAAAATAACGGCAAGTCTTCCTTCGGGCTTTCTTTATCAAAATAGTTTTTTTTAACAGTGATTATAGACAATATCTATTTTTTCATAAATAATATCTATGCTTTTAGGGGAAACCGAATTAACGCATTGCCTATATTTGTAGATAGAGAAAACTAATTCACTTGATTTTCTGTTATTAAGATACGATACCAACATGGAAAAAGAACCAATACACATACGAATTTATCATTTTTACCTGGAAGGATTCCGCGAAATGAAACTGGGTAAAACGTTGTGGCTAATCATATTGGTCAAGCTCTTCATCATGTTTTTTATCTTAAAACTGTTTTTCTTTCCTAATTATTTAGGGAAGTTTGAAGGAGATTCCGCAAAGGAAGAGCACGTTTCAGGTGAATTGATCAACAGGGCAATTACTCCTTAAATTATAATAATCATGATCGCAAGCATTGACACTTCATTGATTGACTGGTCGAGGGCGCAATTCGCTCTCACCGCCATGTATCACTGGCTTTTCGTCCCCCTGACTCTGGGGCTCGGCGTTATACAGGCCATCATGGAGACCATCTACTACAAGACAGGTAACGAATTTTGGAAAAAGACAGCGCAGTTCTGGATGAAGCTGTTCGGTATTAACTTCGCCATCGGTGTGGCCACCGGGCTTATCCTCGAATTCGAGTTCGGGACCAACTGGTCTAATTACAGTTGGTTCGTCGGGGACATCTTCGGCGCCCCGTTAGCCATAGAAGGAATCCTGGCTTTCTTTATGGAAGCAACGTTCATAGCCGTTATGTTTTTCGGCTGGGACAAGGTCAGCAAACGTTTCCACCTGGCTTCTACATGGCTGACGATCATAGGAGCAACCCTTTCCGCACTCTGGATTCTGATTGCCAATGCCTGGATGCAGCATCCGGCAGGCATGCAGTTTAACCCGGATACCGTTCGCAACGAGATGTTCGACTTCTGGGCGGTTGCCTTATCACCCGTCGCCATCAATAAATTCTTCCACACCGTACTCTCCGGCTGGGTTGTGGGAGCCGTATTCGTAATCGGTATCAGCAGTTGGTATCTGTTGAAGAATCGGGATAAACAATTCTCACTCGAAAGCATCAAAGTCGGTGCCATCTTCGGCCTCGTAGCCTCTATCCTTATTATATGGACAGGCGACGGCTCGGCCTACCAGGTAGCGCAGAAACAACCGATGAAGCTTGCTGCAATGGAAGGGCTCTACGAAGGCGGCAACGGCATGGGACTGGTTGCCATCGGCATGCTGAACCCCGACAAGACAAGCTATAAGGACAACGAAAATCCGTTCATCTTCGATCTAAAGCTTCCTAAACTCCTATCCTTTCTTGCCGAGCGCAAAGCGGACGCCTACGTACCGGGTATCGTCAACCTGATCGAAGGCGGCTATACGACAAACAAAGGAACGACAGCCCTCTCTGCCGCCGAAAAGATCGAAAAAGGACAGATTGCCATCCAGGCACTTGCCGACTATCGCAAGGCCGTGAAAGACAAAGACCAGGTTGCCGCGAAGCAAGCCCGTACGCTGCTGGACGATAATTTCGCCTACTTCGGATATGGATATATCAAAGATCCGGCCGACCTGGTTCCGCACGTAGGACTCACATTCTATTCATTCCGCGTCATGGTGATCCTGGGCGGATATTTCATTCTCTTATTTATCATTGCCCTGATATGGAGCAAGAAAGACAAGTTTGCCGATGCCCGCTGGCTGCAATGGGCAAGCCTGTGGACCATTCCTCTGGCCTACATAGCCGGGCAAGCCGGCTGGATCGTAGCCGAAGTGGGACGCCAACCCTGGGCCATCCAGGACATTCTGCCGACCAGTGCATCCGTCTCCAAACTGGCCACCTCGTCGGTACAGACTACTTTCTTCCTCTTCCTCCTTCTCTTCACCGTCCTGCTGATTGCTGAGATCGGCATAATGGTGAAAGCGATTAAGAAAGGACCTTCAGTAAAATAAGAATTATGAATTAAAAATTAAAAGAGCGCTATGGATAGTACATATATATTATTACAGCATTACTGGTGGTTCCTCGTTTCCCTGTTAGGAGCACTATTGGTTTTCCTGCTTTTCGTACAGGGCGGACAGTCTTTGCTTTTCACCATCGGCAAGACGGAATTGCAGCAAAAGATGTTATTGAACTCGACCGGGCGTAAATGGGAGTTTACCTTCACGACACTGGTCACTTTCGGAGGTGCGTTCTTCGCCTCTTTCCCTTTATTCTATTCGACCAGCTTCGGTGGCGCCTACTGGGTATGGATGCTGATTCTCGCTTGTTTCGTCCTGCAGGCCGTGTCGTACGAATACCAGTCGAAAAAGGGAAACCTGTTAGGTAAAAAGACCTACCAGGTATTCCTGTTGCTCAACGGCATTCTGGGCCCGATCCTGCTCGGGACAGCTGTCGGGACGTTCTTCAACGGAGCGGAGTTTATCGTCAATAAAGGACAACTGACCGATGTCGCCATGCCGGTGATTTCCACTTGGGCGAACCCCTGGCACGGGCTTGAAGCGGCCTTTGTGTTCTGGAACGTATGCCTTGGATTGGCCGTGTTCTTCCTGGCACGTATCCAGGCGTTGCTTTACTTTATTAATAATATAGACGATGCGGAGATTACGGTAAGATGCCGCAAACATCTGGTGATAGAGACGGCACTGTTCCTCGTATTCTTCCTCACCTTCCTCGTACACCTGCTTTTTGCGGATGGTTTTGCAGTCAATCCGGAGACAAAAGAGGTGTTCATGCAACCGTATAAATACTTCACCAACCTGATTGAGATGCCTGCCGTAACGGTGATACTGCTGGTCGGTGTCGTAGGTGTTCTCTATGGCATTATCCGTACGATTTTGCCGGGGACATGGAAAAAGGGAATCTGGTATTGCGGGACAGGTACGGTACTGACCGTGTTAGCCTTGCTGCTTTGCGCCGGTTGGAACAATACGGCTTATTATCCGTCCATTGCCGACCTGCAAAGTTCGCTGACGATCGAGAATAGCTGTTCCAGCCCGTTCACGTTGAAGGTCATGAGTTACGTTTCTATCCTCGTTCCGTTCGTCCTGGCGTATATATTCTATGCCTGGCGTGCACTCGACCTGCGGAAAATTAATGAGAAGGAAATGGAGAGTGATAAGGGGCATACTTATTAACACCCCCTTGTAAAACAAAGGAAACGGCGAAGCTCACGCTTGGCCGTTTCTACATTTAACCGTTTTAAACAAAAAGAAAAAGTTAGTTAAGGCTTAGATGAAAATATCTTAAGTCTTTTCTACTGACTCTAAATAGCTTCCATTCGAGGACAGCAAACAAATATATAGAATACCTGCCATCCTCGGAACAATCTTCCCGCATTTTTTGTTATTTTTCACAGAACGCCAATGCTTTTGTATTATCTTTGCAATGAAATATTCCGATGAAACCTCATGGCAGATTTTAGCATAAATATATTGGGATGCGGCTCAGCGTTACCTACCACGCGGCATCTGGCAACTTCTCAGGTAGTTGATTTACGAGATAAATTATATATGATTGATTGTGGGGAGGGTACACAGGTACAGATGCGCAATATGCGTGTCCGCTTCGGCCGTCTCGCCCATATTTTCATCTCCCATCTGCATGGCGACCATTGCTTCGGCTTGCCCGGACTGATCTCTACGCTCGGCATGTTAGGACGTACCGGCGAACTGGTCGTACACGGTCCGAAGGAGGTGGAGACCTACCTCCGTCCGGTGATGGATTTGTTCTGCCGGGGCATGGAGTTCGACGTCCGTTTCAACACCGTAGACACCCGCAGCCATTCGTTAGTGATGGAAGACCGCTCATTGTCGGTCTGGTCTATTCCCCTGAAACACCGTATCCCCACCTGCGGTTACCTCTTTGCCGAAAAGCCGAAGGAGGCGCATATCATCCGCGAGATGACGGATTTCTACCAAGTTCCCGTCCGCTGCATGAAAGACATCAAGCAGGGACAGGATTACGTCACTCCCGAAGGCGAAGTCATCCCCAACGCCCGCCTGACACGTCCGGCAGCAGCGCCTAAGCGGTATGCGTTCTGCTCGGATACAGCCTACAACCGTTCCATCATCCCTATCATCGAGGTGTCGACCTGCTTTATCACGAAGCGACCTTTGCCGAGTGCGACCTGGCACGCGCCAAAGAAACCTTCCACTCCACCGCCCGCCAAGCAGCCGAGATAGCCCGCGATGCCCAGGTGAAACGCCTCGTCATCGGCCACTACTCCGCCCGCTACGACGACCTCACCGACCTCCACCGCGAAGCCGAAGCTGTCTTCCCCGGCACGATCCTGGGGAATGAGGGGATGGTGATACCGGTGTGAGATGAATTATGAATTAAAAAATAAGGAGGGAAGGGGGAGTGTTCCGGGATTATTGTATCTTTGTGGAGATATCAATACATAAAAAAGAAAGAGAGGATATAATCATGACAGCTATGGAATTAGAACTTAAAAAGAGCAAACTGCAAAAAGCAATCAGTATGCTCGACTCAGAAGAGGATGTAAACCGGGTGGAAAAATATCTACATCGCATGGTTCGTCGCGAGCAACCGCCTTGCCAATATACGATCGAAGAACTTAAAAAGCATCTGGAAGAGGCGGAAGAAGACTTTAGGATGGGAAGGTATTATACAAGTGACGAATTAAGAAAAAGACACCCACTATGCAAATGACCATCAAATGGAGTAAATCTGCCAAAAAAGACCTTGACAATATTTACGATTTTTATTCCAATCATAGCGAAATGCTCGCGACCAAGATCTATAACAGCTTGATTGATGATGCAGATCGGCTTCTTCAATTTCCATTTATGGCTCCTAAAGAGCTTCTGCTAACGGATGAAGCCAAAGAATATCGTTCATTAATATCCAACAAGCATTATAAAATCATCTATTATGTAAAAAGAAACACCATACGGATTGCCGCCGTCTGGGACTGTCGGCAAAATACAAAACGGCTGAAAAAGCTATTTAATCATTAATATTCCAGATGCTTCATTATTATCCAAAAAATATTCCTACATTTGTACGAAATTAGGGTTTGGAATATGAAAGTACTATTTTCAATCATTCTATTGCTGGCTGTATGGGCCGGTTGTCCGCTTGAGGTGATGGCACAGCAGGCGAATACAACTGTGTCTACGACCACCACTACTACAGCCGCCAAAGAGAAGGATAAAGACCCGGACTCCATAGAGATAAGCGCCTACGACAACAAGATCGTGGTAGAGAATGCGCCGGCAGGCAGCAAGCTCGAGATCTACAGCGTGGTAGGCATCCGTGTGAAAGAGATTCCGATGAAGCAACCCTCCGGCGAATACGCCGTAGATATTGCCAAAGGGTACTACATCGTCCGTATCGGCGATACTGTCCGCAAGATATCCATCCGCTAATCTTCCTTTCAGGTTCAACAAAAAGCCCAACAGGCCCATTACAAATTCAAGGATTCGTCTAAGTTTGTTCTTTTGTCTAAAACTCACAGATAAATTATTTACAGCTCACTTTTGGCAAATAGTGAATCAATAACGGATAACCCCGGTCCTCTATTGCATGTTACGGCTGTATTCCTTTTATGTCACAACTGTCTTCTTTCTATGTTACAGTTGGATTTCTTTTGTTTCACGGCTGTAACATGAATAGCGGGTAGGTATGGAAGGAGCACACATTCCGCGTCGTTCATTCTATCTGCCGGGTTATTCATTCCTTTACGGCACTATAACCCCATGAAGGACTGCAATACCATTTCGCAGGCGATCTTGACGAGGCAGGACCTTCACGCTTACTTATACAGATACAGTTGTAAGAATGGGGATGTGTCAAAAGTCCTATTTATAGCGTCTGCGTCCTGGCGGGCTTGACCCGACATCTCATTCTAATCACTGTAAATCATTTAGTATGAGGTTACGGGGCAAGCCCGCAATGACACGCTAAAGCGTTAAAACTTGCTTTTGACACATCCCCACGAAACACTATAAAACGACAAAGCCCCGGAAGTGTTACCATCTTTCGGGGCTTGTCTTTTGTGGGCTTTCACTCTTCACAGGGCTACTGGCCACATTGAACTTTTTAAATTCAATATACTTTAGTATTATTAATATTAAATCTGACCGCTTGTTCGCCTGTCGCAGGGTAATTGGCGTTGATCGAGACGGACAGCCGTCCGTCTCTACAAACCCGCGCGGTCGAATTATTTAATTATAAATTCATTCTTATTTTACGATTGCTTTTACAGCTTCTTCGCCTTCGATAGCAACTACGACTACACCGGCAGGAGCAGCGATGGTTGCGTTGTCAGAAGAGATTACTGTGTTAGCAACTGTCTGGCCTAAGATGTTAGTGATAACAACTTTCTTGCCGGCAGCACCGATGATCTGAACATTACCGTTACCGGCAATCACTTTCACTTCAGATACTTCAACACCTTCGTTGGCTGTAGGAGCAGAAGTAGTAGTCAGTTTGATCAACTGAGACTTTTCAATACCGTCACTCTTCGGAGATAAGCACAATACATCATTGTATGTAGCCAGATAACCAGCTGCATTTTCTATAATATATTGACCATCTGTTTCAGTGTACTGAATCTTGAACTGGAACTGTTCGATACCAGCCTGTTTGCCTTTATAGCCTACGCTATCACCCTTTTCAAATGTTTCTTTCTGATAGTTAACCAGCAGAGAGTCGCTTGTAGCTTCACGTTTTGCAGGGACGAATGCCAGACGAGTCATACCGTTAGCTGCCTTGTAACCTTCAACATTAGCAGTAACAGAGTCAGTCATTACACGCAAGAAGTTACCTTCCAATTCAGAACCTTCGCCAGCCTTAGCACCCGACAGGATGAAGTAAGAAGGCTGTGTTGCATGGATCTTAGCTGTGTCTACATACAGAGCAAAGTCTGTTGCTACATAATCAGCTTTCAGTTCGCCTTCCTTGCGGAACATACCGAAGCCCTGAGCATCAGCTGCCAACATGTCGCCACGCAGGTTTTCGATGTTGTAGTGACCCTTAGCATCCAGTACATATTCAGGAGCTTTTTCTACCTGTACGGCAAATGCGTTGTTGTTCAGGTTCAAGCCCACTGCTTCCAGAGCTTCTGTAGTAGAGTTTACATTGTACTTAGAAGCACCATTGACCAGGATATATTCACCCTTGTTTTCTGTTTCTTTCAAGAAGAAAGCATCTGCTGCTGCGGCACCAGCTGCACTTGTAACAGAAGTCAGAGCCAATTTACCGGTAGAACCGTTTTTAACTACAACAAACTTCTTGTCTTTAGTATAAATCTTATAAGCCTGATTGTAAAGAGTCTTAACGCCATCAACTTCGGCTGCATCGGTAACTTTACCAAAGCCTACAGCTTCCAACTTAAACAGCTTGCCTTCTTCTGTTGTAGCAACTACAGCAGAGTCTGCCTTCATATTGATGCTACGACCTTCCAAAATACCTGATACATAATCCAAAGAGAATGCATAGTTAGTCAAAGAATCAGCAGTGATATAAGACCAACCCATTGTTGAGTCCTTCAGGTTTACATCTTCCATTGCTTTGATTTCGAATGTATCTGTCAGGTTGGTATAAACATCGTCCTTACCTTCTACTGAATAAAGAGCATCTGTTGAAACTGTATTCAATTCACGATTGATCATCTTAGCGCCGTCAAACACGAACTGCGTAGAAGGCAGGTGAGCAAATACCTTACTTGAATAAGCTTCGCCATAAGCAATAGCAGAAATCGGAGCCACTACCATATATTTACCGGCATGCTCATCACCTGCTTCTTCATTTACATTCTTTACAGAGTAAACCTTCGTTGCGTCGAATAGAGGAGCAGGAGCGGCACCACCGGTGAAGGAGATACGGGTTTCTTCAGGAAGAGCAGTTGCTGCAACTTGGTCAGCGCCTGTTGTCAAAACCAATTTATCTGTAGAAATTCCGGCAAGAGGAGCGATCTGCAATGGGAATGCACCAACAGAAGCAGTCTTGTTTGCCCAAGTTCTCGGAGGAGTTGCACCTGCAACATCATAAGAAGCTGTAACAAACACAGCCACAGAATCGTTTGCAGAAGAAGGATCTGAATAGAAGTTGAATGTATAGGCAGCCTTCGTCAACAATCCATTAGAAGTACCTACACTACCATCTGTAGTAGGTAAAGTATCAACTTTGAAAGTTAACTTAGTTCCATCAGCAGTCGGATTAGCTGCATCATAGCAGATAGTGTCAACATAAGCATAAAGGCTTTTTGTTACATTCGTTCCGCTCTTTTTCGGAGTTAATGTTTTTGCTTTCAGCAATACATCAGAACCAGTTGTTGCAGCTACACCATCTTCATCGTTTACAGCTTCGAAGATAACCCCAGCCAAAGCATTATTAGCAGTAGTCAACTTATTCTTATAAGAGAAAAACAATTGGAAACCTCTGCCTGTACCCAGCATGTTGTTAAGCTCTGTACCTGTCAGTTTTTTTGCTGTAGCACGAACTGGTTTTACTGCAAGGATAGCATTCTTTTCTGTAGTTGCACCTGCAGTCGGTTTAGCATTTCCTTCTGTCATTACCTGAATAATCGGATATTTAGTATTAGCAACTGTTGCTGTACCACCATCGAACTTAACAGCCAAAGACAAAGTAGAGTCTTTTGCCGGAATATAAGAAGTTAATACGGCAGCAGTAGTAGGAACACCTGCGGTTAATGGGCTACCCCAATTAAAGTTCAAAGAACCACTTAACGTTGCATTATCTTTTACACCTGTTACTGTATTGTCATCATAATCATCAGTATTGATAACAAGTGTCGCATCAGTAAGGGCATTACTTCCTGCAGCAAATGAAAGTTGAGCGCCTGTAGCCTTATTCTTAAATACATAAGAATACTCACCGGAAGTCACATCTAATGTATAATCCACTTTCCATAAAGCAGAGTCGGAAGTAGCAAGAGTAGAAGCTGTAGTCATAGCAACAAGAGCCGCTTTACCATCAGTTGTTTCTTCTGTCAAAACCAAGTTCAATGCAGAAGCCGAACCTGTTCCAACACTCTGTGTCTCCAAATGATAATAGTCTCCTTTCACAATGTCTGATTGCGCCATTGTGAACGAGCTTGTAGCCAATCCTAAGACGGCCAAAAGAGTAGAAAACTTTTTGTTCATAATTCTAAAATGTTTAATTAATAATAATGTAACTAATATGTATTTCGTTCTATCTGATAACCCTTGTACTACAGGACTTTTAACTTAACTCCGGTAAAATGACGAGAGAAAACGTACGTTTATTTTAGTCATTTTTTCGGTACTTCTTGGAGGGTTCGTGTGGAAAAGAAGTACTTTCGTACAGGTTAAGCTATCTAATTGATAAGAAAGGATATAGAAAAGGGAAAAATCTTCGGGAAAAGGATTGCAGGTTTAAAAAGTATATGTATTTTTGTATTATAAAAATGACGAATCTAAACGTACGTTTTCATTAGTCATTCCAAAAAGTCCACCTATCTAAATAACAATCAACAATTTACAATCATAAAAACAGCCTAAAATAAGGACGAAAATCCCCTCTTTTCAAGCAATACACATATGTGCCTATATCAATAATAAACTAAAGGATATCAACCATATATCTATCCAAAACATCCCTTCCGCCCTAACTATCAAAACATGCCAAAATATCCTTTTTTATGAAGAAGGGTATTTTCCTCATCCACCAAAAGTTAAGAAAACACAAAGTCAGAAAGTCTCCAATGAGGCATCAGTACGCCCACAGCAGCCTTGTATCTCCACATCAGCATATTGGCCCAGCAGCTTGAATACCAGATAAAGGACAACCTAATTGGTGTTCGGTCAAAAAAGAAAGATAGATTCACCCATATTGCAAGTTCCTTTATTATAATTACCTTTGTAACAAAAGTATCCAAGCTATGATATTTACACCTAAAACGGAAGAAGAGTTGAGAACGATATTTGTAGCCTCCTGCGTAGAGTCCGCTGCAAATGCGGTGGGATGTCCTGCAAGGGAAATGTATGGCCGGATGAAGCGCATAGGTCTGATAGATAATTATATCTGGAAGTTCTACGACACGCTTCACACACAGAGTCGCGAATACGTTACCGAAGACGTTCTGGAAACCTTGTCGCTCTGGGAAAAGAAAGCAGGAATAAAAGAAGAGAAAGGAGAAGGAATATGTTGACGGTCTATCATGGTTCGATGTTGACGGTTAATCGCCCGTTGGCAAAGGCAGGACGCCTAATCTGGACTTTGGAAGGGGATTTTATGTAACAGATATCCGGGAGCAAGCCGAGAGATGGGCCTTACGGACAGGGGGGCGATATAACGAGCCTCCGTTGTTAAATATTTATCAACTGGATATAGAAACCATCCGGGTAAAATATCGTATGTTGAAGTTTAACGATTACAACAAAGAGTGGTTGGACTTTATCGTTGCAAACCGCAAAGGAGAAAGAACATGGGCTAATTACGACTTGGTGGAAGGAGGCGTAGCTAACGATCGGGTAATCGACACAGTAGAGGCCTATATGATAGGAAATATGACTCTCGAAATGGCATTAGGACAATTAGCACAACACCAACCGAACAATCAGATTTGCCTTTTGAATCAGGAAATGATAGATAATCATCTTCATTTCATTAACGTTGAACAAGTAAAAGAGAAATAACGATGCTGTCACCCCTTTTAATGTGGAATAAAATCGGCCGGATCGCATTGATCCTGGCAAAGCGCTTGGAGGTATCTCCCCTACGCGCCTTAGATGTGTTTTACAACTCCCATGTATGCGACCGTATGCACGATCCCCAAGAAGAGCTCTATACTTTCAGCGACGAATATATCGCTGACGAAGTGATGCTGGAATTACAACGATTTTCATACTATTAAATAAATAAAGCCCCGGTCGCAAACGATGCAGCCGGGGCTTATTGATTTTTCTACGGATTCTTTTTAATCGTTGCCTGATTAAAGAACCTGGATGCCTTCTTCGCGGGCAGCTTCTTCTCCGGAAGGAGTGATCAGCTTGTAACCTTTACCGTGGATGTTGATGATTTCGATTCCCGGATCATCTTTCAACAGTTTACGAAGTTTCGTGATATACACGTCCATGCTACGGGCATTGAAGTAGTTATCATCTACCCAGATTGTCTTCAGGGCATAATTACGTTCCAGGATTTCATTTGCATGAGCACAAAGGAGACTCAACAGTTCGCATTCCTTAGTTGTCAGCTTCGTAACCTTATCACCGATAGCCAAAGTTTGTTTCTGGGTATCGAACAAGAAGTTACCTAACTTGTAGAAAGGAATATCTTTCATCTTCTTACCTTTCACACGGCGAAGGATAGCTTCGATACGAAGCAACAGCTCTTCCATGCTGAAAGGTTTTGTCAGATAATCATCTGCACCGATTTTGAATCCTTCCAGGATATCTTCCTTCATAGTCTTGGCTGTAAGGAAGATTACGGGGATATCAGGGTTGATAGAGCGGATTTCCTGTGCCAGTGTGAAACCGTCTTTTTTCGGCATCATCACGTCAAGTACGCAAAGGTCATATTTACCTTTGGTGAAACCTTTGTAACCGGCTTCTCCATCGGAGAAGAGGTCAGTTACATAACCTTTTGCCTGTAAGTATTCTCTTAATAGCATACCCAGGTTCTCGTCGTCTTCGCAAAAGAAGATTTTCAGCTTTTCTTCCATAACTAACTTTTTATAAGAGGTAAAGTAATAATAAATTTTGTTCCTACATTTCCGGCTCCACTCTCGGCACGTATCGTACCTTTGTGGTCCTCCACTATTTTACGGACGTAAGCGAGTCCGAGACCGAACCCTTTCACGTCGTGTACGTTTCCAGTCGGCACGCGGAAGAAGCGGTCGAATACTTTCTTAAGGTATTCTTTCTTGATTCCGATACCGTTGTCTTCTATCGATATCAATAATTTGCCGTTCTCGTTCCAGGTGCGGCACATAAGCGTCAACGGCACTTCGAGGCGACGATACTTGACTGCGTTATCCAGCAAGTTGAACAGTACGTTCGTAATATGCATTTCGTCCACGTAGATGTTCGAATCTTCTGCCTGCAGGTCGATATCGATCGAGCCTTCGTATTTTTCCACTTTCAAGGCGAATGTGTTGGCTACGTTTGCCAGCAAATCGTTTGCATCCACCTCTTTCAGCTTGAGGGCCGCTTTCTGACGCTCGAACAGCGACATCTGCAGAACCTTTTCCACCAGGAAACCCAGTCGTTTCGTCTCGTCGTTGATCACACCCGAGATATGCTTGAACACATCGGGACTTTTCGTGATATCCGAGTCTTTCAGCATCTGCGCGGCGAGCGAGATGGTCGAAACCGGTGTCTTCAGTTCATGCGTCATATTATTGATAAAGTCATTCTTCATTTCCGAAAGTCTCTTCTGGCGGAATACGATATAAATGGTAAAAATAAATGTTACCAAAAGTATCAGCGAGAAGAGGATAGACGGCACAATAAATGTTACCGAACTTGAAATATAATCACCCTTCGTCGGAAAATACACCCTCAGTAAATTCTGCTTCGAAGGCGGGTCGTTGGGAAATAAGACCTGTGTAATCACATCTGATACAAGAGGCATCTCCCCGCTCTGATATACGATCTTGCCGTCTTTGTTAATAACAGAAAAGAGGAACGGCAGGTTCAATCCGTTGTTAATAAATTCTGATTTTAAGTAATTATTCAGCTTTTTAAAATCTATCCTTTCTTCGATCGGCTTCAGATTTGCAGTGTGCAGGATATTCAATATAACATCGTTCACCAAACCGCTCTGGTAATGATAACGGCGTTTCAATGTTTGCTGCAAGTCTTTTGATGTACTAACGATGCTATTGGGCGATTTATTGCTGCCGAGGGAGGATAGCGGTTCGATTTTACGCGTCCGGATATCACTGTGAAACTCTATATGTTCAACCGTGCCGTCGGATTGGGTAAACTGCATCCTGTATTTTTTCTCGGAGATCATCTCATCGCTCAAGTTGCTTTGGCCGTTCTGGTAAAGATAGTTGTTGGCTTCGTCGCGGCTAAGGTCTTCTTCCAGATATTTGAGCGTCTCTTCGAGTTCCAAGTTTTTCGAAACCTGGTGCATCGCTCTTTTGACAGTTTCATTGAACTGTTCGCTACTTTTTTTGAGTATGATGCTTACGTATTTTACCTGTAAAAAGAGCAAACCGGCGAAAGCAAAAGCCATCACCACCGCAAGCAACCAAATCGTAGACTTCCTCATATCTATAAATCTCTCTTTTTAACACGACAAATAAAGCGTCTTTTAATTTAATATTCACACAAAAAAGGTAAAAACAAGAGGAGTACAGTGTTAAAAATAGCTTACCGAATAGATACCATTATCGCTTTATTCGGTTTTATATCAACAAATTAACCCTCTTATCGGCTATTTGTGCGTACGTTATATGCCCCGTACTAACTAATAGTAACAGAATTGTAACACAATTTGTTGCAGACAACACTCAAAAATTTTTCCCGAAAGTATTGACTTTTAATTATTAACTCTATCTTTGCCTTTCGTAAGAGTTATGTGAAATGACACAAGAAGGTATTACACAGATAGACATCAAGCAAGTATTACAACAAAAGGCTCCTTCGGCAGCCCGGAAGATTCCTGGCTTTGTGGTTAACTATCTGATCCGTACGGTTCATCAGGATGAGCTGAACGACATTCTCCGCCGGTATCACGACAAGGACGGGGTGGCGTTCATGCAGGAGTTGATCGGATATTTCGACCTGAACCTGGAATTGGTAAATGAAGAGAATATCCCTGCAGAAGGACGTTATATATTCGCTTCGAACCATCCGTTAGGCGGACTGGACGGTATTTGCCTGTCGGCGGTTATCGGCGGACGCTTCGACGGGAAGATCCGTTATCTGGTGAATGACCTGCTGCTGTATCTGTCTAATTTGAGGTCTATTTTTGTTCCGGTCAACAAGCACGGGGCACAAGGTAAAAAGAATGCACAACTGATTGAGGAAGCCTATGCTTCGGACAACCAGATCATCACATTCCCGGCCGGCCTGTGCTCACGCAAACAAAATGGAAAGATACAAGACACCGAATGGAAAAAGTCTTTTATCCAGAAAGCAGTCGAGTGTCAACGGGACATCATACCGGTCTTTTTCGAAGGACGCAACTCAAACTTCTTCTATCGTCTCGCCAACCTGCGCAAGGCATTGGGCATAAAGATGAACTATGAAATGGTTTATCTGCCGGACGAGATGTTCAGAAGTAAACACAAAACATTCCGCATTTATTTCGGAAAGCCGATTCCCTGGCAAACCTTCGACAACAGCCGTAAACCGGCCGAATGGGCCGAATGGGTAAAAGGGATCGTTTATAATCTAAAGAAATAATAGACTTATTTTATATGCAAGACGTTATCAAACCGATAAACCATGCTCTCCTGAAGGCAGAACTGACCAAAGAGAAAAAGCTCAGGAGAACGAATAAATCCAACAATGAGATATACATTGTCACTGCCCACGACTCTCCCAACGTGATGCAGGAGATCGGACGGCTCAGGGAAATCGCTTTCCGTTACTATGGAGGCGGGACAGGCTGCCCGGTCGATATCGATGAATACGACACAATGGAAGATGCCTATCGCCAGCTTATCGTATGGAGCCCCGAAGACGAACAGATACTTGGCGGTTACCGCTTCCTTTGCGGGTCGGACGTAAAGTTCGACGAGACGGGCAAACCGATTTTAGCAACTTCCCACCTGTTCAATTTCTCTGAAAAGTTTAATAAAGAATACTTGCCATACACGGTCGAGTTAGGCCGTTCGTTTGTGACATTAGAATACCAGTCCACACGCAGCGGCAGTGCAAAGGGGCTGTTCGTACTGGATAACCTTTGGGATGGCCTGGGAGCTCTTTCCGTTGTCGACCCGAGCTTACAGTATTATTTCGGGAAGGTGACGATGTACAACACCTACAATTCCGAAGCGCGCAACATGATCCTCTATTTCTTGAACATGCACTTTCCCGATCCGGAAAAGCTGATCACCCCCGTTTATCCTTTGGAGACGGGTACGGACCTGGAGAAGATGCAGGAACTTTTCAAATATGACAATTTCAGGGACAATTATAAGGTCTTGAACCAGGAGGTCCGCAAGTTCGGTATCAACGTGCCACCGCTGGTGAATGCCTACATGAGCCTCTCTCCCAAGATGCGCGTATTCGGTACGGCTATCAACCATGAATTCGGAGAAGTGGAAGAAACCGGCATCCTGATCGCTATCGACGAGATTCTGGAAGAAAAAAAGAAACGGCATATCGAAACCTATCTGAACGAGGAAGGACAGTCGGCTGACTTGATCCGGAAAACGGATATTTAAAAAACAAAACAACCGGACGCAGATGACGCAGAAAACGCAGAGTAACGCAGAATTATTTTGTTAGAAATAAATTATCTGCGTTACTCTGCGTTTTCTGCGTCATCTGCGTCCGGTAAATACAGACACACTATACTATTCTTCTTCCTTCTGCTTCTCCCACTCCGTTGCCACCTCTTCAAGCGCTGCATACCATTTCTGGCCGAAACGGCGGATCAACGGCTCTTTAAGGAACTTATAGACGGGGAGTTTCTCCTTCTTACCCAATATCTCAGCGGCCTTGCAGATATTCCAGCGGTTATAGTTGACCGCACTGAATTTGTCATACTCGGTCACCCGGATCGGATACAGATGGCAGGAAACGGGCTTATAGAAAGACAACTTTCCTTCGCGATAGGCCTTTTCGACAGCACATTTACACGTACCATCGGCATCGTAACAGGTAAAGACACAGTCCTTACCGTTTACGATGGAGGTTACAATATCGCCTTCCTCATCAATATAGGCAACGCCTTGTTTTTTGATGATCTCCTGAGCTTCTGGCGCAAGGTCGTCCCAGATGACAGGTAAAGCCTTTTCCAGCTCGGCAATCTCTTTCTTCTGTAAGGGAGCGCCCGAGTCGCCTTCCACACAGCAAACACCTTTACAATGCGACAGATCACAAAGAAACTGGCATTCAAGGACGTCGAGACTGACAAGCGTATTATCTATTTGTATCACTTAATCAAATCTTTTCCTGTCATTTCAGCCGGCTGTGCCATGCCCAAGATGTGCAGGATAGAAGGAGCGACATCTGCCAAAACTCCGTTTTCAACTTTAGCCTCCTTGTTCTCTGTTACATATACGAACGGAACAGGGTTCAGGGAGTGAGCCGTGTTAGGAGTACCGTCTTCATTCAAGGCATGATCGGCATTACCGTGGTCGGCGATGATGATAACTTCGTAACCGTTGGCTTTTGCAGCCTCAACCGTATCTTTCACGCAGTTGTCGATAGCTTCGACAGCCTTTTCGATAGCACCGTAGATACCGGTATGGCCAACCATATCACCGTTGGCATAGTTCACCACGATAAAGTCGAACTTCTGTGTGCCGATAGCTTCCACCAGTTTATCTTTCACTTCGTAAGCGCTCATTTCCGGTTTCAGGTCGTAAGTAGCCACTTTCGGACTCGGAACCAAGATGCGTTCTTCAGCTTCATACGGGGTTTCGCGTCCGCCATTGAAGAAGAAAGTCACGTGAGCGTATTTCTCTGTCTCGGCGATGTGGAGCTGAGTCCTGCCGCTGTTAGCTAAGTATTCGCCTAATGTGTTCTGTACGTTTTCCTTGTCGAACAGGATGTGAACGCCTTTGAACGATGCATCGTACGGAGTCATGCAATAATATTGCAAACCGGGGATCGTGTGCATACCCTGTTCCGGCATATCCTGCTGGGTCAGTACGACTGTCAATTCTTTTGCACGGTCGTTACGGTAGTTGAAGAAGATGACAACGTCGCCTTCTTTGATTGTGCCGTCTACAGTTGCGTTGTTGATCGGTTTGATAAATTCGTCGGTCACGCCTTCGTCATATGATTCCTGCATAGCCTGAACCATATCGGTAGCTTGTTTGCCCTTCCCTTCAATCAACAGGTCGTAAGCTTCTTTCACACGTTCCCAACGTTTGTCGCGGTCCATTGCATAGAAACGGCCGACGATAGAAGCGATCTTGCCGGCAGACTGTGCACAATGAGCCGTCAGTTGTTCGATAAAGCCTTTACCGCTCTTCGGGTCCGTATCACGGCCATCCATAAAGCAGTGGATGAACGTATTGTCAATCCCGTATTCCTTCGCGATATCGCAAAGTTTAAACAGGTGGTCGAAAGAGCTGTGTACGCCACCGTTGGAAGTCAGCCCCATGAAATGCACGTTCTTGCCGTGTTCCTTAGCGTAAGAAAAAGCAGCAACGATTCCGGGGTTCTTCATTATACTGTTGTCCGCGCATGCACGGTTGATCTTTACCAAGTCTTGATAAACGATACGTCCGGCGCCTATATTGAGGTGTCCTACTTCAGAGTTACCCATTTGTCCGTCAGGCAGCCCTACGTTTTCGCCGCTTGCCTGCAACTGGGAATGAGGATAATTAGCCAGCAAACTGTCCCAATAAGGAGTGGGAGTGTTAAAGATTACATCGTCTTTACCTTGATCGCCGATACCCCAGCCGTCAAGAATCATTAAAAGGGCTTTCTTGCTCATGATTGCTTAAATTATTATATTATTTATACTCATTATCGTTATTCGGGCGCAAAGATAAGCAATTCCGGGCATATATTGTTTGTCCGTAAAGTATTACTTTTGCAAACGAATATGGAAAAGACAATATACGACAAAGAGTTGGGAACCATCCTTCTCCGTACCAGTCCTCGCGCGACCCGTTATACGCTCAAGATTTCCAAAGGGACGATAACAGCGACTATGCCGTTAGGCGGCAACGAGGCGCGTATGCTCGCTTTTATCCGCGAGAACAAGGAGAAGCTGCGTGCCGCACTCGACAAGCATCCTGCCCGTCCTCTTTTGACCGAGGAGACGGAGATGCAGACGGCTACTTTCCGTCTTCATATATTCTGCACCGACCGGGACAATTTCTACATGAAGCTCGACGATGGCGTCCTGCATATCGCCTGTCCAAATCAAACCGACTTCACCGACAAGCGCGTCCAGGAGTTATTAAAAGGTCTTTTGGAAAAGGCACTCCGCCATGAAGCCCACCGCCTCTTACCTTCACGCCTGTTCAATCTGGCGACCCAACACGGCTTCACCTGTACGGGAATCAAAATATTCAACAGCAAAAGCCATTGGGGCAGTTGCACACCCCGCCGCAGCATCAACTTGTCCCTCTCCCTGATGCTCCTCCCCTGGCACCTGGTCGACTATGTTCTCCTGCACGAACTTTGCCACACCGTCGAAATGAACCACAGCGACCGCTTCTGGTCCCTGATGGACAAAGTCACAGACGGGAAATCGCAGGCGTTGAGGAGGGAGTTGAAGGGGTATCATATGTTGTAAAGAAAGAAATATTCTACTAATAAAAACAACGAAGCCCGCGTAACCTGATTGGTTGCGCGGGCTTGTTTTTTGTCCGCCTTCGGTCTTCACAGAGGGAGGGACAGATGAACTTTTTGTAATTTCATTACTTTAGTATTAATATTCACCGCTTGTTCGCCCTCGCGGGGTAGTTGGACGCTTTGAACGTGCCGCGCGCGTGAATGTTAGAATTATTTGATTATATAATCACTCCCTGCCCCCTCTCGAAGAGGGAAACAGAGAATGTTTATATTCATTATTATATCGTCAATTACTTAACGATAGCTTTTACAGCTTCTTCGCCTTCAACAGCTACAACAACTACACCGGCAGGAGCAGCGATTGTTGCATTGTCAGAAGAGATGACTGTGTTAGCGATTGTCTGGCCTAAGATGTTGCTTACAACAACTTTCTTACCCTGAGCACCTACGATCTGGATAGCACCATTACCGGCGATCACTTTCACTTCAGATACTTCAACACCTTCGTTTGCGGTAGGAGCTTCAACAGATGTCAGTTTAATTAACTGAGCAGCAGCTTTGTTAGCTGTTAAGCAAAGAACATCATTATAAGTAGCCAGATAACCTGCTGCATTTTCTACGAGATATTCACCATCTGTATTTGTATACTGGATCTTGAACTGGAACTGACTAACCTTACCTTTGCTTGTAGTCTTTGCATAACCTACGCTATCAACCTTTGCAGATTCGAAGTTAACCAACAGAGAGTCGCTTGTAGCTTCACGTTTTGCAGGAACAAATGCCAAACGGATCAAACCATTATCAGCCTTATAACCTTCTACATTAGCAGAGTCAGACATTACACGCAAGAAGTTACCTTCCAGTTTAGAAGTACCCTTTTCAGCCTTAGCACCTGACAGGATGAAGTAAGACGGCTCGATCTTATCGATCTTAGCTGTATCAACAAACAAAGCGAAGTCAGCCTTTTCGTAAGCAGCTTTCAATTCACCTTCTTTACGGAACATACCGAATCCCTGAGCATCAGCAGCCAGCATATCACCACGCATGTTTTCGATGTTATAGTGGCCCTTAGCATCCAAAACATATTCAGGAGCAGCTTCAACCAAGATATCAAATGCATTGTTTGTAACAGCAGAACCAACTGCAACAGGTCTTACAGCACCAGATTTGATGTCGATGATCAATTCCTTAGAAGCAGGCAAAGAGACAACAGAATCAATCAAAGAATAAGTATTAGCACCTACGTTTCTGAACAAGAACTTAACAGGTGTAGCTGTTTCAGACAACTTGTAACCAGTCTGAGCATCATTGTAAGTGATAAACTTCTTACCTTCTCTGTCAGAGATATAATAAGCACTTCTTACCAAAGTATCAGCACCAAAGCCCTTTTCAATTACAGGAACAGGAGATAACTTAAAGTATACACCTTCATCAGAAGCTCTCAAAACAGAGTCTGCAGTATTTACAAAAGTAGTAATACCGTTATAGTCTGTAAAGCTGATTGAATAAGCCTTATTGCGATAGTCTTCTTCTTTCAGATTCAGATAACCCAGGTATTTATCATTAGCCTGAGCTGGAACTTTAATGAATAACAATGTATCTGCAGCAGCAACGGCAACAGCATCACCTTCGCCGGTATAGAAGATAGAACCATCAGTTCCATCAACTCCAGTTAATGTAGCACCAGTTTCACGGTTCTTCACTGTATAATGGCCTGTTGTGATTTCTTTAACTGTCCACTGAGTAGCCGGCAGATAGTAAGCAGAGTCCATATATTGAGCTGCGCCATAGAAGTTGTTAGCATAGAACTTACCGTTTGCAATGTTTTCTGCTTTATTAGCGCGCTGGATATAATAGCTTACACCATCTTCGAATGTAGCAACACCACCACCCGGAGTGATATCTCCAAATGTATATTTAGCAGTTTTAGATACTTCTGCAACAGGAACTAATGTAAGTTCTTTTGCCGTAGAGAATTGTTTGATAGCTAAAACATTTCCTGCAGCATTAGCTGCAACAGTTACAGTCGAAGAATCAGACCAGCTTGCAGGATCAGCAGCCTTATCCAAAGTGAACTTCGGATAAATAGAAACAGAGTCAGCAGCATAATCGTAAGCGATACCGAAAGCATAAGACTGAATAACAGCTTTAGGGGCTGCAATGATATCGCCACTACCATCATCTTTAGACAGTGTATCCAATTTAACTTTATAATAGTCGCCACCTGCAAACTTTGCAGTATCCATACGCAGATACAAAGCACGACCTTGTGCGTCTTTTGTTTTTGCACGGAGAACGTCGATAGTTGTAGAAGCAGTATTTGTTGCACCAACAGTACCTGTTGATTGATAACCTTTCACCGTCAACTGAACATACTCAAACTCATTAGTAGCCAAAACATTTGTTCCGGAAGCTTCCAAGCCTGTAAATTTGAAGCTTGTGAGCTTTTTCGGAGCGATAACGTTTGCTAAAGAACCAGCAGTATTACCAACTGTTGCTGTCAAAGCCATTGTGTAATCAGGGACAAAAGGCTGAACTGTCAAACCGCCATTAGCGTTACTTACATTAAGCACAATTTTAGTACCAACAGGAACAGTAACTTTCTTACCTTCAGTAATAACGCCAGTGATAGCACCATTAGTGGCTGTTGCAGAAATAATACCAGAAACAGACTTATCTGCAGTAATTACAGTTGCATTATCCCAAGCACCAACTATATCAGAGCCTTTAAATTTAACCAACTGCAATGATTTAGTTCCGTTATTAGACAAATCCAATTCATCAAGCGTTACAGTACCTGCGCCACCTGTAGCACCTTTTTCCTCATACTTTTTATTCAATGTAATTACTTCACGAAACTCATAATGTTCTCCTTTCGTCAAGTCCAATCCCTGAGTAGATTTCAGGATTGTTGCAGCAACAGTTGCAGGTACACCTGCAATCCATTCAAATGCGTTAACAGAACCATCAGCCAATAATGTTCCCGTGTACTTGTTTTCAAATGTCCAGTGCTCAATGCACCTGTAGCAGGATTCTTTACTTCAACTACTTTCCACAAAGCACGGTCCGTAGCTTCTGAAGTCGTTAATGTTACATCATCCACCACAGCCAAAGAGTCAGTTGTTACTTTACCTTTCAGATAAGCAAGATATTCAGCAGAACCTGCTGTAATACCGGCTTCCGTTCCTTTCAAATAATAATATTCGCCCGGGACAAATGTTGCAGCAGTACCACCTGACGTCGCACCTGCCGCAGCACTGCCTACAGTTACCAACTGTGCGCTTGCGGACAAACTACCGGCTACCAGAGCGGTAGCCAAAAGAGTAGAAAATCTCTTGTTCATAATCTAAATTTTAATATTAATAATACAGTTAATCGAAATGTCAGTTCTTTATATATACGTACGCGCTATTATAAGGTACGTTTGTTAATTCTTGTACTTTGATTACGAATACGATCGTTTTAATTCGTCATTTTTTTTGGCTATCTTTGGAGTTCGTATTGAAAAGGTGGATTTTCGTACTGGAATTGCTATCTAATTGATAAGAAAGAATATAGGGGTAAGAAATTTTTTATAGAAAAGAGTTGTGGTTTAAAAAGGAATGCGTATTTTTGTGCAGTAAAAATGACGAATTAAAACGATCGTTTTTTTTAGTCATTTTTCAGGCATTCAAATCCCTCTCCCACAACAACTTATCCATTTTCCGCATAATCTTAAAAAAGCTTTCACGCTAAGCAGCTCAAAAAATGGTATCTTTTAAGGAATACCCCGATGAATACTGCGTTTGAGAGCAATACCTATTCATTTTTGAAACGATACCTATCACGTTGAAAAGCAATGCTTATTCAATTTTTGCGGGATCGAAAAGACTTAATTGTGAAAAAGATTCAAAGATTTCAAATATTCTTATAAGATTTCCGGGGGGGGGGGGTAACAAGAAGCTCCCCTGGATTGATACCCCCCCTAAGTTACCCTCCCCTGTAAATCGCAAAATATACAATAACCCCCTTTTTGCTCGTTTTTCTATTTCATCCGAAATCTTGATCCATTTTGGATTGACTCTTTTCACGGTTTAGGCCTTTTTATCTGACAACAGATGAAAGGAGGTGCCGAGGTCGCTCCGGAGAGCGTACAATTTGATTACCGAAAACCGGAAACGCCGGCAATGTGATAAAGCTTAACTCCCGGAGAATCGAATATTTGGGAACGAAGACAGATAGCGTTCCAAATATTCAAAAGAAGATCCGGGAGCTTGTCGCCACGACGACCGTCTTCATCGCCCTCGCGACCGTCTTCATTAGAATGATGACCGTCTTCATAGGGTATGGCGACCGTCTTCAGGGCGATAAAGTACCGCGAAAAAGAAATAAAGGTTGACTTCCCGGCAAAAAACTCCCGGAAAAGAGAGGGAAGCCCCTTTTTGGCGGCTAAAAAGTGGATTAACATTTATTTGATTTCGGACCTCTTCCGAAGGTGAAAAATCCGTTTTATACAATAAGCCCCCCCTTGAACGACTATTGCATCGGGACAAACCCTTCATACCGGACCGTCCAGCTTCCGTCTTTCGGGAAACCGGGGGCATCGCCTGACGAACCGTCCCAACCGCCACACATCATAGCAATGGCTGTCAGCAGTGCGCCGTTGGAGGGGAAATAAGGGAACGGGCCACCTGTCGCCAAGCCGTGTTCGTCGAACTGGAAGCCGGCAGAGGGGTGCATCAGCATGTCGATAGCTAACTTCGGCTGGCCTGTGCGGGCGGCTGCCATTGCCAACATCGGGAAGTCCCAACCCCAGATGCGGTCGAACTGCCATTCCTTCGCGACTTTTTCAAGCGTTCGCCTGAAAATCGCCTGATCTACACCGTCACCGGGCAACATACCATATACGCCGGTCAGGGCGGGGTGTTCGTAGGTATATTTCGTCCACATATCGGGGATGCCTTCGTAGGTCGTGTAGACGCCATCAGCAACCGGAAGGGGAGCCATCTTCGAAAGGACCTCCTTCCATTTCCTCGTCTTCTTTTCCGGCAGCCCCAAGCGGTCCGCCCATTCTAATGCCGTACGCAGGCCATAACGGAAATAGCCCAGTTCGAAAATAGGGTTTATAGTCTGCAACGGGTCTGTATTCTCGGATACGACAACAACGGGAGGGCCGAGGACGTATTGTTTCGTTTTCTTGTCATAGAAGAGGTAGTCCGCCATATAATCGGCCGTGTTCAAGACAATATCTTTCCACTTCGCCAATGTTTCGGGCGTAGGATTCTGGCGGTATTGCATCTCGGCGAAGTAGATCGGATGGGGCTCGTGCCAGATCAGATAGGCATGGGCGCTACCGGGCCATTCGCGGTTGAAGTTAGCGGTGCACTTCGGCCAGCGCGCTCCGGAACGTCCTTCACTCTTGGCACGTTCGCGGGCTTGCGGCATAAAGTCCTTATAGACGTTCAGATAGCGGTCGAAACATTCCATCCGGTTCCACAAGCCATAGTGCACGCCATGCCACCAGATCATCTCGAAGTGGAAGCGGCCGTACCAGCCGTTATTCACCAGACCTGATTCCTGGGGAGGATAGAGGCCGCTTTCGTTCACACGCATCAGGTATTGCGAGAGGACGACGCGGCGTTCCAGTTCCAGCCAGCGCGGGTCTTTACTGCCCGACAAGTCTATGGCAGCTCCCGAACGCCAGTATTTTTCCCAGCTGGCAGCGCTCTTCTGTTCGATCGAGGCGACGGGTTCCGTCACCTTGTCCACCGGTTCAGGCGAGAAGCAGCAGGTGAAAGAAATCGTGTTGGTGTTTTGGGGTTGGAGGACGAATTTATGCGCATCTGCCGATTCACGGCTAAAAACGGCCTGCCCGGTCCAGTCAAGTTGGGTATAATAGCGGGTATCATCCATTGTCCGGCTGATGCGGACGGAGTTAGGCGCCAACTTTTCATACGAGGAGGTATGACCGGAGATCGTATCGTAACGTCCCATGAAATGAGGGAACTGGCGCTTATCCGCATAGGGGAAATCCAGGTAGATACTGACCGATCCGTCTTTAAGCAGTTCCGATTCGACAGTGACCCCGATCATGTCTTTCTCCGGGTGGCAGACGGTACGTACTTTCACCTCTTTGCGGTTCAGTTCAAAGCGACTGTAGACCACACCGGTCCAAAGATCGGTCTCCTGCCGGGCGGCTTTTATGTCCAGTTCACGAGCTTCTTTCCCGTCCTCGCGCAGCAGGCGAAAGGCGATCCGTCCTAAGTTTATGCGGTGTGGATTCTGGGTCAGCCATTCCGACAATGCAGGCTGGTTGGGATCACGGAGTTCGTAGGCGATCTTTTTGCCGTGCGTTTCGACAACGACGGGACGGTAATCCTCCACCTTCGTCCCTTCGGGCAGCGGGTAACTGTGCCAACCCCAATCGGAGAGGGTATTAAAGGGGGCAAATGTCTGCAAGCCGGTGATATCCATCCCGAAAGCAAATTTGCCGTTACCCACTTGTGCCGGACTCTTCAGCAGAGTGCCTGTCGTAAACACCTTGTGCCGCTTCACCACAGCTTCACGGTCAATAGGCTCCCCTGCTGCCGACAACGGGAGCAGGGCAGACAGGCAAAAAAGGCTCAGTAAATTGATCAGTTTTTTCATGGCGGTTATCCTTTTAATGATTTCTGCGGATAAAGATAAAAGGATAAGTCCGCCCGGGCTTTATAGTTCTGACCTTTTTCCTTCAATTTCTGGGAAAAGAGCAGATGATCATTTGCAGCTTTTCTTTTTCCAAACCAAGAAGAAAGCAAAGACGACAACCGTGATGGCAACGCCGATAATCTGTGACAGGCCGGTTTCCATACCCAAGCCTTCGGGGGCGACAAAAATATAGGTCGAACAAACGGCTGTCATAAACAAAGCCGGGATCAGAGTCACGACATACAGTTTCTTTGCCGTTACCAGATAGACCGTCAAAGCCCACAGGGTGAACACGGCCAACGTCTGGTTACTCCAGGCGAAATAGCGCCAGATCATATCGAAACCGTCCTTGTCTTTCTGGCTGTAAAGCAAAAGGCCGATAGCCACCAGAAAAAGAGGGATACAGATCATCAGACGCTTGGTAATGCTACGCTGTTCGAGATGCAGGAAATCAGCCACGATCAGGCGTGCCGAACGAAAGGCTGTATCACCGGAAGTAATCGGCGCGGCAATCACACCCAACACGGCCAATATACCGCCTACGGTACCGAGCCATTCTTTTGTTATGCTGTCGACCACAACGGCTGCATTGTTCTCGCCCATCCCGTTATTATGATAGAAATAAGTAGCGGCTGCCGCCCAGATCAGGGCTACAATACCTTCCGTAATCATGGAACCGAAGAAGATCGGCCGGCCGTATTTTTCATTCTTGATACAACGCGCCATCAACGGGCTTTGTGTCGCATGGAAACCGGAGATAGCCCCGCAGGCGATACTCACGAACATGATCGGGAAGATAGGCAGATGGCCGGGATAGGTATTCGGCATTCCGTCCGTAATCTCGGGCAACGGCGGATGATGGACAAACAGCATGATCAGGATACCGATCGCCATAAACAGCAGAGCGCCTGCAAACAACGGATAAACCTTGCCGATAATCTTATCGACAGGCAACAACGTTGCCAGGATATAATAGAGGAATACAATAATAATCCAGAAAGTAGCATCCAGATGCTCCGGTGTCAGCTTTGCCAGCAGCCCGGCAGGTCCGGCAACAAATACGGAACCGACCAATATCATCAGAAGTACCGTAAAGGCACGCATAAACTGCTTGAAGTTCGCTCCTAAATAGCGTCCGATAATCTCCGGCAGACTTTCCCCGTTATTGCGCAGGGACAACATACCGGACAGGTAATCGTGCACCGAACCGGCAAAGATACTTCCTAACACGATCCACAGGAAAGAGGCCGTTCCGAACTTCGCTCCCATGATGGCCCCGAAGATAGGGCCCAGTCCGGCGATGTTCAGAAACTGGATCATAAAAACCTTCCAGGTGGGCATCGGAATGTAATCCACCCCGTCCTGATGGGTATAAGCAGGTGTCTGCCGCTTGGCATCGATACCGAAAATACGTTCAATGAATTTACCGTAAACGAAATAGCCTACGATCAGAGCGATAAGGCAACAAATAAAAGTAATCATGGTATAAAGAGAATTGAATAATAAACATTTGGTGGTATAGATAAGAGAAGCTAATAGGGGGGCTTTTGACACCCCCTATTACTATTGATTCAACAATTTCTTAACGACCTCCGAGATCATGCGGCCTTCGGCTTTTCCGGCCAATGCTTTGGAGGCAACGCCCATTACCTTGCCCATATCTTTCGGGCCGGCAGCACCAACCTGTGCGATGATTGCTTTTATCTCGGCTTCCAGTTGTTCGGCGGACATCTGTTCCGGCAGATACTTTTCGATTACGGCTACCTGTGCCAGTTCGGCATCGGCCAGATCCTGGCGTCCCTGCTGCACATAGATAGTGGCGGAATCCTTGCCTTGTTTCACGAGCTTCTGCATGATCTTCAATGCGTCGGCATCACTCAATGTATCGTTGGCTCCCGGAGCAGTCTTTGCTTCGAGGAAGAACTTCTTGACGTTTCTCAGTGTTTCAAGGGCTACTTTGTCTTTCGCCTTCATTGCGTTTTTAATGTCTTCGCTGACTCTTTCAAACAAATCCATTGTTTATTTATGATTTATGATTTATAAATTATCGGAAACTGATCACTGTACCACCAGTCTTCGGCTTCTTGCCTTGATTGGCGGATGAAGACTGGAACGCAGTTCCCTGCGGGCGGGCCGCTCCGTCGTCTTTCCGGCGTACTTGCAGGATTTCCTTTGCATTCCGCTTATAGGTCGGAGTCTCTTCCAGAAGGGCGATCAGGTTGTCATCGTCCAGCTCTTCGGTCGAGAGAATGACGATTTCCGCTTTCGGGCGAAAGTTGATATAATCGCGGTAATAGCGGTTGATCAACTGGTCTTCCTCTTCCTTTTTCTTCTTAAGCTCTTCGGCTTTTTGGGCGGCGGCAAGAAGATCTTCTTCGGTATCGAGTGTCTGTTGCTGTTTGGACAGGACGTCTTCCAGACCGAAACCGGTTACCAGGATCGTGATCTTAATCTTGGCCCCTAAGCTGTCGTCATAGCCGTGCCCCCACTTCACTTCATAGTCTGTCTTGAAACGTGCCATGAAGTTGTGGATATCATCCATCTCATCTATGCGGAGCGCATCTTCGTGGCTGTAGTAGATCACGAAGGCAACTCGTTTGGCATTGAAAATATTGTCTATGTCGTTGACCAGCGTGCTGTGCAAAGCCTCATCGATAGCCCGTTGCAGGCGGCCTTCGCCTTCACCGAACCCGATACTGATCAGGGCTACACCGCTGTTGCGCATCGTCGTGTCGACATCGGCAAAGTCGACGTTCTGCTCCAGATTAGTCGTAATAATCTCGGCGATGCTTTTAGCGGCGATCGTCAGTGTTTCATCGGCTTTCCGGTTGGCTTGGGGGACGCTCATACGTTCTTCGGAATACAAGTCACGCAGGCGTTCGTTGTTGATCACCAACAGCGAGTCCACGTTCTGCGCCATCTTCCGCACGCCTTTGACAGCTTTCACAATCTTCTGACGGCCTTCAAACAGGAAAGGAATCGTAACGATACCGACAGTCAGGATACCCATCTCTTTCGATATCTTGGCTACGATCGGCCCTGCTCCCGTACCTGTACCACCGCCCATTCCGGCAGTGACAAAGGCCATACGAGTACCGTCGTCCAGCATCTCGCGGATCTCATCTTCGCTTTCGAGAGCCGCCTCTTCGCCTCTTTCCGGGACATTTCCCGATCCGAGACCACGAGTCGTATTCTTTCCGATCAGCAGCTTATCGGGCACATCGGACTTCTGCAAAGCCTGATTATCGGTATTACACAACACGAAAGAGACATCATGTATGCCTTCCTTGTACATGTTGCTGACAGCATTACCACCACCGCCACCGACGCCTATCGCTTTGATGATCGTCTGAGGCGCTTTTGCCAAATCAAAATCGTATGTCTTATCGTCCATTGTCGTCTGTCTTTATTTGTTACCGATTATTGTGCATCATCCAAGGCTTTACCAATTCCATCGCCCATCTTATCCACCGCATTCTTGAAGAGGTCTCCGAATCCCCAGCCCTTGCTTTTCTTCTTCTCTTCCTCTTTCTTAGTCCCAGTATTGCGATTCTTAGTCGTCGTAGCCGAAGCCGCCACCTGCTTTTCTTCAGACTCAGCCTCCTCCTCTTGTTTAGAGGAGCTATCCAGACTGGAGACTGTCTTTTCCGGCTCAGTAGTTGCAGACTTTTGTGCAACCGTTGTTTCCTCCTTCTTCTTTTCCGGTTCAGAAGCGGTGTAAACAGCACAGTTCTCCCTACCTTTCAGCAAGAGAGCGACTGCGGTCGTGTATTCGGGGTTGTTGGCGATCATCTCGCCGTCGGCAATCAGGTCTTTCCGGACAGATGCATAACGGACATCCATCCTGAAGCGTTCGCTGAGGGCTTCGCGCATATTCTTCAGCGCGGCGCCGTTACCGGCAATCACAACACTGTAACCCGGTGTCTTGACCACTCCGGCATCTTCCAGACGGGCGTATATGTTTTCGATGATCTCGCGGCTGCGGGCTTCCACTATCATATTGATATCGGAGAGCTTAACCTCGCCGGCATGTTGTCCGTCCGCCAAGTCGACAGAGACCACTTGCTGTTCGTTGTCTTTCTCCCAGATGGCATTGCCGTAGGTGCGTTTCACCCGTTCGGCTTCCTTTTCAGGTATGCCTAACGACATCAGGTCGCGAGTGATCAACTGGCTGCCCAACGGGATCACGTACAGGCCTGCCAGGCTTCCATCTTTATATATCGTGACGGAGGTTACGCCTGCACCGAAGTCGACCAGCGCACATCCTTTATCTTTCTCCTGTTCCGTCAGGATCAGATCGGCCAAGGCTAATGGCGAGACGATTGTGCCTGCCACATCGAGCTTGATCTGTTCCGTCATATTGGTCGTGACGGCATGGCGAAGCGACGGACGTCCGACGATCAGCTTATAGCGTGCATCTATCCGGGAGCAACCCATTCCCACGGGATGGGCTTCCGGCTGGTTGTCGAGGAAGTAGGCGGGCGGTGCGACTTCCAGCACATCCAGCATATCGGGATGATACTGGCGACACTCCTTGTCCAGTTCCTGCAGGATTTCTTCGGTCACCGTACCGTCGCCAATCACTCTCGACACGGCATGGCTGATGGTGCGAAGCGACTGGCCTCCCACCCCGATATAGACCTTGCCGATACGGGAACCACCCAACTTGTTCTCCAATTTGCGGATCAAGCGCACGATCTTACCGGCTGCATCTTTTATATTATATACACATCCTCTTCGAATACAGGTCTCGGAATTCTCTACTTCGTAGGCTATTATGGAAAGAGCCCCCGAAGGGCCTTTCGCACCTACCATACCGACCATGTGAGAAGAGCCAAGGTCGATGGCTGCTATAAAGTCTGTGTATGCCATATTCTCTATCTTTTAGTACAAACAATCTGATCCTTATATTTTAAATTTATAATGCCGTACTTCTCCCATCCCACCTTGGGGATCGCCTTTTCGTAGAAGAGCCGGAGGTTATCCAGCTTCTCTTCATAACCGGCCAGGGAACCCAGCACGATACGGTGGTTACCGACCCGGGGGACCAGTTCCACCTCATTATCCGGATGAACGTATATCTGTTCTATCTGATTATTCCAGAAATCATTCTCCTGCAAAAATAATGCAAATTTGTATAAGTCGGTTACCGCCAACTCTTTTTCCACGTATCCGCTTACAACGGGAACGTGCGCCACATAGCGGCGGCTGACAGGCATCGTGCTACCCAAATTATCCACATAGTAGTTGCCTCTCGGACTTATCACACGCAAGATAGGTATTTTTTGCTCCACTTCCAATTTAATCATGCCCGAAGGAGTCTTGTAGGCTTCCACGCGGGCGATCATCTCGTTCTTCAGCAGTTCATTTTCAATCCGGTCTGTGTTGATCTCGTTCATCGGCTTTTTTATCGGGTTCAGATCGGCATTCTTGAGGAGGGAGACCAGGTCGCTCTCGCTCACAAAATGTTTGTCGAGGCTGTCCACGACTACCACCTGCAAGTCCCGGCACAAGTCTTTCTGCCTGCTTTCCCGGAAGAAGAAGGAGACAAACACGATGTAACAGAACAACAGTATTGCAACTATTATGGATACGATACGGACCACTCTTTATTCTTTTTTATCCAATATTTGTTTTACAGGTTCTACCAGCAATTCTATATTGCCGGCGCCAAGCATCAGGACTACGTCGAGCCTGCCTGCTTCGGCAGAGACGACATCCAGGAGTTCCTCTTTCCGGATCAACCGTTTGCCGGGGATTGTCACGGCATCGAAGATAATCTGCGAAGTGACACCCGGTATCGGTTCCTCGCGTGCGGGATAAATATCCAGCAGGATCAGTTCATCCAGGAGCGACAGGCTGGCGGCAAAGTCAGCGGCAAAGTCGCGCGTACGGGTGTAGAGGTGCGGCTGGAAGATACCGGTCACCTTGCGTCCGGCATACAGTTCCTTTACGGAAAGGATACTTGCCTTCAACTCGGCGGGATGATGTGCATAATCGTCGATCAGGACGATGTTATCTTTCTTGAGGTGGAAGTCGAAGCGGCGGCGCGGACCGGCAAAGGTTGCCATGCCGTGCTTGATTTCCTCCGGTGTCGCACCGTTCAGCCACGCAAGGGCGATAGCGGCTACACCGTTCTCGATATTTACTTTCACAGGAACGCCCAACTGGATATCCGGGATGCGGACATCGGGACCGACAAAGTCGAAGAATATCTCTCCGTTGCCGATACGGACATTCTCGGCGTAGAAGTCTCCCCCCTCGGTTGCGGAATAGGTATAGAGTTTTACTCCTTCCTGCAGGCGGGGCGTGACGTTGATGCCTTGCTTCATGATCAGGCAGCCGTCAGGACGGATCAACGAAGTGAAGTGCTCGAAGCTTTCACGATAGGCCTCCGGTGTTCCGTAGATGTCCAGGTGATCGGGATCGGCGGCGGTGATAACGGCCATATAGGGTTTGAGCCAGTGAAAGGAGCGGTCGAACTCGTCTGCCTCTATCACGGTCAGATCGCTCTTTGCAGAGAGCATCAGGTTGCTGTCGTAGTTCTTCAGGATACCGCCTAAGAAAGCGTTACAGTCGACGTGCGACTGTTTCAACAGGTGGGCTATCATCGACGAGGTCGTCGTCTTGCCATGCGTACCGGCAACACAGAGTCCGCGGTTGCAGTTGGTGATCTCGCCCAACACGCGGGCACGTTTCATCACCTCGAAACCGTTCCCCCGGAAATAACAAAGCTCCGAATGGGCTTCGGGAACGGCAGGCGTATAGACCACCAATGTCTTGGCCGGATCGGTAAAGTCGTCGGGGATCAGGTCGACGTTATCCTCATAATGTATGACGGCTCCTTCATAGTTCAACTGTTCCGTCAAACCGGAAGGGGTCTTGTCGTAACCGGCCACCTTCTTCCCTTTCGAAAGAAAGTAACGGATCAGGCACTCATCCCGATACCGCCGGCACCGACGAAATAGACAGCCGTTATGTTGTTTATATCCATATATTCTTATTCGTTTCTATTCTGTGTTACAAAGATAATATTTACGAGATGATCTTTACAATTTCATCTACAATATGTTCGGCACTCTGGTGATGGGCCAGCGTAGCGATGTTGTGGCTCAGGGTGCGGAGCCGCTCTTCGTCGTGGACGACCTCGAGGGCTTTCGACACTAACTGTGCCTCGGCATCCTTATCGGCGATCATGATGGCGGCATCTTTCTCGACCAGCGCCAGGGCATTCTTCGTCTGATGGTCTTCCGCAACATTGGGGGAAGGAACCAGGATTACCGGCTTCCGCAACAGGCAAAGTTCGGAGATCGAGCTGGCTCCCGCACGGGAGATAATCAAGTCGGCTGCCGAATAGGCATAATCCATACGGGTGATGAAATCCGAACACCAGATGCGCATGCCCCGGTAGGCTTTCAGATGCTTCAGGGCCTCTTCCTGATAATAACGCCCTGTCTGCCAGATCACCTGCACCTCGCCTTCGGCGGCAAAGAGCTTGTCCAGGTCGCCCTGTATGCTGCGGTTGATCGTCCGGGCGCCCAGGCTTCCGCCGACAACCAGGATCGTCTTCTTCTCCGGCGAAAGCTTGAAGAACTCCAATGCTTCCTCGCGTTTCCCCTGCGCCTCTTCCAGATCGCGGCGGACCGGGTTACCGGTCACGACAATACGATCGGCAGGGAAGAACTTTTCCATGCCATCGTAGGCCACACATATTTTACTGGCTTTCTTAGCCAGCAGTTTATTCGTAACACCGGCATAGGAGTTTTGCTCCTGTATCAGGGTAGGAATCCCTAAGGAAGCCGCCATCCACAAGGTCGGCCCGCTGGCATAACCGCCTACACCGACGGCGATATCGGGTTTGAACTCGCGTATCGTCTTTTTGGCAAGCCGGAGGCTTTTGACCAAGCGGCCGACAACGCGAATATTGTTCATCAACCGGGCACGGTCGAAACCGCTCACCGGCAACCCTACGATGCGGTAACCGGCGGCCGGGACTTTTTCCATCTCCATCCGGTCTTCAGCTCCCACAAACAGTATTTCCGCCTCCGGGAAACGTCTCCTGAAGGTATTGGCGATCGAGATAGCCGGGAAGATATGTCCTCCGGTCCCGCCGCCGCTTATGATGATTCGGTACTGTTTCATATTTTAGTTTCTGTTGTTGTTTCCGTTCTTGTTTCTTCTTTCAGTTCGGCAATGGCTTCGAGGGGGTTGGAATCCGCTCCCGTCCCATTTTCTGTGGCTCCTGTCCCGTTTTCTGTGGCTCCCGTCCCGTTTTCAACGGGTGCCGACCCATTTTCCGACGGATGCCCATCCGTTTCCGGTTCGATGCCCATGGAATTTTCATCCGATGCCAGTGCGTCCGTATCGTCCTCATTTCCCATATTGGCGCCGAAGCGGCTTACACTAAGAATGATGCCGATATAGGCACAACTGATCACGGTCGACGTACCTCCGCGACTGATCAGCGGCAACGGCTGACCGGTGACCGGTATCAAGTCCACCGCCACCGCCATATTCGTCAGGGCTTGGACACCAAGAAGCAGCCCGCAGCCCAAAACCAGGAATTTCGGGAACAGCTTATCACATCTGCGGGCGATCATCCCGACCCTGACAAGCAGGGCTATATAGAGGAAAAGGACGAAGATTCCTCCGGCGATCCCCATCTCTTCAATGATAATGGCATAGATAAAGTCCGAATAAGCCTGCGGCAGGAAGTCGCGCTGCTGACCGTGTCCGGGGAACTTGCCCCAGATGCCGCCACTGGCAATGGCAATCTTGCCGTGAACAACCTGGTAGTCGTCGCCATCGATATTGACAGCCTTTCCCGGCTCGAACTGCACGGGCGGAGTCGGATCGGTGAACCGCTCGATACGCGCTTTCCAGGTATGGACGCGATCCGGCATATATTTCATCACGCTCTCAGGCGTCACAAACAGCAAACCCACCATCAATGCCCCCGCAGCAATCAGGATTCCCCAGAACTTTGCCAGACGGGCAAACGATATCTGGCCGAAAAAAGCCATCATCTGAATGATGCAGAAAAGCAGGATAGCCGTCGAACCGTTGGTCGTGAAGATCAAGCCACAGATAACAAGCGTCCCTCCTTCTATCCACCAGAACATCTGCTTGTCCGTGAACCAGTTCTGCTTACTCATGACAAAAGCCGTATATCCGATCAGGGTGATTTTCGCAATCTCCGACGGCTGGAACGTGAAGCCGAACAAATTCAACCAACGGGGTTCCCCGTTTATCACCACAGCCAACCCCGGCACAAACAACAATAGCAGCAATACAACCGAAAGGAATGCACCACCGGCAAGCAAAGCATAAAACCGGCAAGGCACATTGTGCATCAGCAATACGAGCACGAAACCTCCTAACATGAACGAACCATGCCGCACGATCGGGTCCCAATGCGTCACACTCTTGTAGGCGAGCGTACTCGTCGCACTAAAGACCTCGATTGCCGAGATCAGACACAGGAACATGAAGATCACCCATATCACCCGGTCTCCCTTGAATAGTTTACTTGCCAGATCCATTGTTTATTTGTTTTTACAGATTCCGTACACAGGCCTTGAACTGGTCGCCACGATCCTCATAGCTTTTGAAGAGGTCGAAGCTGGCGCAGCAGGGCGACAGCAGGACAGTGTCTCCCTTTTCAGCCAGTTTATATGCTTTCGATACAGCTTCTTCCATTGAACGGGCATCTTCGATCACCGGCACTTTGCCGTCGAAGAAGCCGTGCAGCTTGGCATTGTCCACACCGAGGAAAATCAGGGCGTGCACCTTTTGCTTCACCAACTCTTCAATTTCGGAATAGTCGTTTCCCTTATCCGTTCCGCCGAGTATCAGCACAAGCGGAGTAGTCATACTCTGCAGGGCATACCAGCAGGAGTTCACATTCGTAGCTTTCGAGTCGTTGATATAATCGACTCCACGTACACGCGCCACTTTCTCGAGACGATGTTCCACCCCGGTAAAGTCGCTCAGCGAAGCCCGTATATTCTCGTCATGGATATCCACCACTTTGGAGGCGATACCCGAAGCTAAGGAATTATACAGATTATGCTTTCCCGATAATGCTAATGAATCTTCTTCCATTGTAAACGTTCCGTTTGAGGTTTCAATTACTATCTTTTTATTTTCCGTATAGCCCTTTACGCCGGCTTCATGAGTCTCGGCGAACGGGTAAAGAGTTGCCTCGGGGTGCCGTTTGGCGATTTCGCGGGCAATGATAGGATCGTCGTTCCAGAATATGAAAGCATCTGCTGCCGTCTGGTTCCGGATAATGCGGAATTTGGCATCCACATAGTTCTGCATCTCGTAATTATAGCGGTCCAGATGGTCTGGCGTTATATTCAGAAGGATGGCGATGTCCGCCTTGAAGTCGTACATGTTGTCGAGCTGGAAACTGCTCAGTTCGATCACATAGACGGCGTGCGGGTCTTCAGCCACCTGAAGGGCGAGGCTGTTGCCGACGTTACCTGCCAGACCGACGTCGACACCCGCCTGGCGGAGGATGTGGTAAGTCAGCATGGTTGTCGTCGTCTTGCCGTTGCTTCCGGTGATACAGATCATCTTCGAATCGGTATAGCGTCCGGCAAATTCTATTTCGGAGATGATAGGCGTACCTTTCTCCTTCAGTTTCTTTATAATGGGAGCCTTGTCGGGAATCCCGGGGCTCTTGATGATTTCGTCGGCATTCAGGATGTCGGCTTCGGTATGCTGATTCTCTTCCCAACGGATTCCGTGGGCGTCCAGCATATCCTTATACTTAGGTTTGATAGACGAGAAATCGGAAAGGAAAACATCGAATCCTTTCGCCTTCGCTAACACGGCGGCACCTGCGCCGCTTTCGCCTCCTCCTAATATTACTATTCTGCTCATTTTTATTTGTTTCAAGGAGACGGATGCCATCCGTCTCTACCGTTTATCGCATTTTTAATGTTACAATCGTAATCACCGCCAGGATGATACCGATCAACCAGAAACGCACCACGATCTTCGATTCGGGGACGACGTTAAAGGGTTTCTGTATCATCGCCTGTATGCCCGCATTGCCGGCTTTCTGGAAATGGTGGTGGAGGGGCGCCATCTTGAAGATACGCCGCCCTTCGCCATATTTCTTTTTCGTATATTTGAAATAAGCCGTCTGCATAATGACTGACAAGTTCTCGACCAGGAAGATGCCGCAAAGGATCGGAATCAGCAATTCCTTCCGGATAATAATCGCGAACACAGCGATGACACCGCCCAACATCAGACTGCCCGTATCTCCCATAAACACCTGCGCCGGATAAGAGTTGTACCACAGGAATCCGACCGTCGCCCCGATAAAGGCCGCCGCAAACACCACCAACTCTTCCGCCCCCGGAATAAACATGATATTCAGGAAGGAAGCAAACTCGAAGTGAGACGACATATACGCCAGAATCCCGAGCGCGACCCCGATAATGGCGGAACTTCCCGCCGCCAGTCCGTCCAAACCGTCCGTGAGGTTCGCCCCGTTAGACACGGCTGTCACGACAAAGATAACCATTATGACGAAGACCAGCCAGGCTGCCTCTTCCTTGTATTGACCGGCCCAGTTCACTAACTGCGCATAGTCGAAATTGTTATTCTTCACAAAAGGGATTGTCGTCTTGGTAGACTTCTTCTCCACTGTATGATAGCGTACTTCCTCGATCACATTGTCATGCCGCACTTCCATATTCTCCTTGATCACGACATCCGGGCTCATAAAGAGAACCAAGCCGACGATAAGTCCCAGGCCGACCTGTCCGATCACCTTGAATTTGCCGTGCATGCCTTCCTTGTTCTTCCGGAATACCTTGATATAGTCGTCGGCAAACCCTAATGCACCTAACCAGATGGTTGTCACTAACATCAGGATCACGTATATATTCGTCAACTTCGCACAGAGTAATGTCGGCACCACGATGGCAATAATAATGATGATACCGCCCATTGTCGGCGTCCCTTTCTTGCTCATCTGTCCTTCGAGACCGAGGTTACGCACCGTCTCGCCTATCTGCAACAGTTGCAGCTTGTCGATAATACGGCGTCCGATAGTCGTCGAGATGAACAAAGACAGGATCAATGCTAACCCGGAACGGAATGATACGTACTTGAACATACCGGCACCCGGGAAATCGAGTTGATCCAAATAATTAAACAGATAGTACAGCATGTCTTTTATTGTTGTTGTGTTGCAAATATTTCCCGTAGCTTCTCACGGTCATCAAAATGGTGCTTAACGCCTTTTATTTCCTGATAATCCTCATGACCTTTGCCGGCTACGAGGATTACATCGCCTTTCTTTGCCAGCATGGTAGCGGTCTTGATGGCCTGTGTACGGTCCGTGATGCAGAGCGTATGCTCCATATCGGCAGCGTTCAGTCCGGCAACCATATCCCGGATGATCTCGTCCGGCTCCTCAAAACGGGGATTGTCGGATGTCAGGATCAGCTGGTCGCTCAAGCGGGATGCTTCTTTCGCCATGATAGGACGTTTGCCTTTATCGCGATTACCGCCGCAACCGACCACGGTGATTACCCGGCCGCTGCCGTCCAGGACTTCATGGATACTGTTCAGCACATTGACCAACGCATCGGGTGTGTGGGCATAATCCACAATCGCCGTATATCCTGCCGGAGACTGTATCGTCTGGAAGCGTCCGGAGACGGAATGCAGATCGCTCAATACGACCAGCACTTCTTCCGAGTCTTTCCCTAACGAAACGGCCGCACCATATACGGCCAGCAGATTATAGGCATTGAAACGTCCTACGAAGCGGGTCATCACCTCGCGGCCGTTAATCAACATCTCGGTCCCTTCAAAATGGGATTCCAATATCTTTCCCTTAAAATCGGCGAGCGTGCGGAGCGAATAGGTCAACTTCTTTGCCGCCGTATTCTGCAACATCACCAAGCCGGATTTATCGTCCGCATTCGTAAGGGCAAAAGCCGATGCGGGCAGGTCGTCGAAGAACTTCTTTTTTGCTTTCAGATAATTCTCGACTGTTTTATGGTAATCCAGATGATCGCGTGTCAGGTTGGTAAAGATACCACCGTCGAACGACAGGCCGCTGATACGTTTCTGATCGATCGAATGGGAGCTGACTTCCATAAAGGCATACTCGCAACCGGCCTCCACCATCCGCGCCATCAGGCTGTGGAGGGTTACAGGATCGGGAGTCGTATGGTCGGTCGGAATCGCTTCGCCATCGATATAGTTGCATACTGTCGAAAGCAAGCCTACTTTATGCCCCATCTTGCGGAACATCTCGTACAGGAGAGTTGCGATCGTCGTCTTCCCGTTCGTCCCGGTCACACCGACCAGGATCAGGTTGTCCGAAGGATTCTCGTACCAGGCTGACAACACCTTGCCCAAGGCCTCCGCCGAATCTTTCACCCGGATAAAGACGGGATTGTTTCCGGATGTATGTATGTTTTCATCCGAAGGGATTTCCTCGCAGATTATTGCGGCAGCTCCTTTCCCGGTTGCCCCTTCGATATAGGCATGGCCATCGACAGAGACACCGCGTACGGCCACAAACAAAAAGCCTTTTTCCACTTTGCGGGAATCAGACTGGATACCTGTGATCTCGACATTTGCGTCTCCGACGATCTCAAGTACTTCCAACGGACGAATGAGTTCTTTTAGTTCCATAGTCTATTTTAACGTTAATGAGACTGTTTGTCCTTTCGATACCTTGGCGCCCGGTGATACGGATTGGGAAGCAACGCGCCCCAGCCCATTCAGGGAAGCCCGCAACCCGGCACTTTCCAGCAGGTAGACGGCATCTTTGGCACCCATGCCGACCACATTCGGCACAAGCCCTTCCCGGACAGGTATATCTTTCAGTTTGACAACCTGCAGGCTGTCGTCGATGGAAGCCGTCACCCACCGGGAGGCAGCTTCATCCGTATTCATATCGATGTCCAGTTTGTCCAACACTTCGTCCAAGGCAACCCGGTCGCCTGCCTTCGGGCGCGGCATCGTAACAGCCAGCGAATCGCGTTCCATATCGCGGATATCGAAAGACATATGGCTGGCATATACTTTTTCCGCTATCGCTTTTACCACACCACCGGACATCGTTCCTCCCGAAGGATAACCGATACGCGGCTGGCGGATCACGACAATACAGGAATATTTCGGAGCATCGGCAGGGAAATAACCGCAGAAAGCGACCTGGTGGCCAGCCTGGCGATAGACACCGCCCGACGCGATCTGCGCCGTACCGGTCTTTCCGGCTATCCGGACGAAATCGGAACGGACAGCTTTACCCGTCCCTTTCTCCACGACGCCTAACAGCATATCTTTTATAATATTCAGCGTACGTTCCGAGCAAATCGACTCCCGTATCACTTCGGTCGAGAAACTCTGCACAGTCTTGCCGTTATGCATGATCTCTTTAGTAAAAATCGGACGGATCATTTTCCCGTTGTTGGCAATGGCATTATAGAAAGCCAACGTATAGATCGGCGGTATCTGCGTTTCATAACCGAACGACATCCAAGGGAGCGCCGTCTTCGACCAGTAACGGACCGTATCATCAGGGCGGCGTATTTTGGCACGGCCGGCTCCGGGGATTTCCAAACGCAGGTCTTCATTCAAGCCGAGGCGGTAAAGCCCTTCCACATACTTGGTCGGATTCTTTTCGTATCCTTTCAGGATGGTCTTGGCAACTCCGATATTGGAGGAATTCCAGATCGCCTGTTCTACCGAGATACGCCCATAACCGCCTTTATTGTTATTATGGTCTGTCATACGGGCACCTTTATACATATAAATACCGTTGCCGACATCCACCGTATCGCCGGGCTGGCAAACGCCGTCTTCGAGGGCAACCATGATGGAGGCGACCTTGAACGTCGAGCCGGGTTCCGTCTCGTCCGCAACAGCGTGGTTCGTATCTTCACCATAAACCCCTTCGCGGATACGTCCCATATTGGTAATGGCTTTCACCTCGCCTGTCGCCACTTCCATAACGACAGCCGTACCGGATGCGGCATCGATCTTCTTCAGCATATCGAGCAAAGACTTCTCGGCTATATCCTGGATATTGATATCGATTGTCGTACGGATATCCATTCCTTCCACCGGATCGATTTCCACGACGTTTGTCCATCCGCCTCCCACACGGCGCACGGAGTTCAGACCGGCTTCGCCATGCAACAGGGTGTCGTATTGCAACTCCAGGCCATTCTTGCCTTTCGTAAGCCCTGTCTTCGGGTCGATATCGCGGAAGGTATCGCCAATCGTACGGGAAGCCAATGAGCCGAACGGTTTCTGCCGTTCCACCATTTCACGTGTATAGAAACCGCTCTTGAACCGTCCTAAACGGAAGAACGGGTATTTCTGTATTTCTTTCAGATCCGAATAGGATATCTTTTTCTCATAAACAGGGAACTGTCGGCTCTTCTTCTTCAAACCGCTCAACAAATAAGCTTTATATCCGGCAGGCGTCCGGTTCTTCAACTTACGGGAGAGATAGACCGAGAGCGAATCGATCCCGTTATTCTTGCTCTTCAGAAGCGTGTCCAGGCTATTCCATTTAGGGGTCGGATGGGAATAGCAATCGGCATTGAAATCGACATACATATAGAAACAGGGCACGCTGGTTGCCATCAGCTTGCCATCGGAAGAATAGATATTCCCACGGCTGGGATAGATCAGGCGGTTCGGACGTTTCTGGCTCTCGGCCACCTTCAGCCAGGTATCCCTTTCAACGAAAGCCGTGTCGAAAGCCCGCGCCAGAATAGCGATTGCCACCCCGCCGAGCAGAAACACGATGAAAAAGTAACAGAATAGAATCCGGTTACTCTTCGGGGCAAGTTCATTTGGTTCGATCTCTTCAGCCATCTTTACTTATACAATTCGTACGGCGGATTCTTCGCCGTTTCCAGTTCTATACCTTGTTCTTCAATCAATAGTTCGATCTGCGACTGCCGGCTGTTGCCTGTCAGTTCCGAGGAAATGGACAGTGCTTCAAAACGGACATCGCGCAATTGCTGTTGCAGACGGTCGATCTCGCGCAGTTTCTGCATACAGGTGTACCGGTTACCAATAAAGAAGAACACCAGGATGACGATAAGCACAATCATACGCGTATGCTTAACAATGAAATCCTCCTTCAGGATTCCACCGCCCAGTATGTACAAAAAGGAGAAACGGCTCTCCTTCTTCTTTTTCTTCTTCCCTGCGTCCATAACCCTATATATTAACTACAATTTTTCAGCGATCCGCAACTTCGCACTCCGGGAACGGGGATTACGTTCGATCTCCTCGTCCGAAGGGACAATCACCTTGTTATTCACCAAACGGAAGGGCGATTTGATATTTCCAAAGAAATCTTGTTCCGTCTTACCCTCAAAGTTTCCTGTCTTCAGAAAGTTCTTCACCAGGCGGTCTTCCAGGGAATGGTAGGTGATCACCACCAACCGGCCACCGGGCTTCAACACCTGTAGCGTCTGTTGCAGCATCTCCTTCAAGGCACGCATCTCATCGTTGACCTCGATACGGAGCGCCTGAAAGACCTGAGCCAGGAACTTCTTCTCCTTATCTTTTCCCGTAAAAGGCTTTATCACTTCTAAAAAGTCGCCGATCGTTTCTATCTTCTTCGCCTCCCGGCTGCGTACCAGCACGGAGGCTAACTTACGCGACACCTTCAATTCGCCGTAAAGATAGAACAGGTCTGCCAACTGTTCTTCCGTATATGTATTGACGATATCCGCCGCAGTCTGTCCCGCACGGGTATTCATCCGCATATCCAACGCACCGTCAAAACGGAAAGAGAACCCGCGTTCCTTGTCATCGAAATGATGAGAAGAGACACCTAAGTCCGCCAACAGTCCATCGACTTCACCCACTACATTGTGGTAGCGCATAAAGTTGTATAAATATCGGAAATTACTACGGATAAAGACAAAACGGGGATCGGCCGGAATATTGTTTTCAGCATCGGCGTCCTGATCAAATCCATACAGTTCTCCTTCGTTATCCAGCCGGTTCAATATCTCGCGGGAGTGTCCTCCCCCTCCGAGGTCACATCGACATACGTCCCGGAGCTGAATGTCCATTCCTTCCAAACTTTCACGAAGCATTACCGGCACATGATAACAGACTTCTTTTTCTTCCATTCCTTCGCTACTCTGTGTTAAACTTTTCCTTAAAATAAGGGCCCGTAGTTGATTGATTTGCACATACATCACCCTATCGGATGGTAAAAATACACATTTCCTAATTTAACAGCCAAGAAATATAAGAGAAAAGTAAAAAAAAGTTTTCAACAGGTCGGAAAAATGCTTACATTTTGGCAGCCTAAAGCCCGTCAGAATCGCATATTTGGGGAATTATACGGGATCGTTTTCAAATATCGCACTCTCCGAAGGTTAAAGTCCGCCTCATACCCCCTTTTACCCGTTCACATATAAGCACAAAAAGCCTCTCCGATATTTCTACCGGAAAGGCCTATTTGTTTTTCCGCCCTCCTTTCTCACGAAAGGAGGAGCAGATTGATTTATTTAATTAATAAATGCATCAATTATTTAACGATAGCTTTAACAGCTTCTTCGCCTTCAACAGCTACAACAACTACACCGGCAGGAGCAGCGATTGTTGCGTTGTCAGAAGTAATTACAGTGTTAGCAATTACCTGACCTAAGATGTTGCTTACTACAACTTTCTTACCGGCAGCACCAGCAATCTGAACATTACCGTTACCAGCGATAACTGTTACTTCAGATACAGAAGGAGTTGCTTCGTTTGCTGTAGGCATATCAGCTTTATCAACAGAGAATAACAGTGCATTATCAGTACCATTAACTAAATGCAAAATACCATTAGTCTGAGCCATATATTTCAAAGGTGTACCCTGGCTTTCAATATAATATTCAGAATCAGTAGCTGATTTTCTGAATGCGAATGTATAATTCTTCTTTACATTTGCAGGGATAACAGTATCCTGATTTGCAGGAACATCATATACATGCAAGCTATCCAACTCTGCACCGATTCTCTTAGCTTTTCTGAAACCTAATGAATCATTAGCAGCAGCATTCATGAAGAAGCGAACATCATTTACATATTCAGCAGAATCCATAGCAACAGTCTGTTGAGTAGAAATCATATACAACGGTTTGATTGTATCGTTATCATAAACATCCAGATACATGCTAAAGTTTTCTTGTTCAAAAGCAGCCTTCAATTCAGTTACAGCTTTCAAAACACCACAACTATCTGAATTCATAGAGATAGCCAATGTCGGATTTTCTACAGAAGAAATTCTCTTATGACCCGGAGCACCTTCAATTGTTGCATATTCAGGAGCCAATGGAGCTTCCAGAGAGAAGTAACCATTAATCAGATTCAAGTCTGTATTCAAGACCACTTCTGCAGAAGTACCAGATGCAGAAACCTGACCTTCAAGAGTCCAAGCGCCAGTAGTAACACTTGCAATCGGCAATACCTGATACCAACCTTCAGTTGTTGTTTCTCTAAATACGAAATAATCGTCATCATCAGAAGTACTTAATTTATAAGCCTTTCTTGTAGCATCATAAGCTAATGTATCTGTTCCGTTATACAACTTATAAGCCACAGCTACCAAAGAGTCAGCACCGATAGAGAATGTATCTACAGGAATAACATTGAAATACAAAGCATCTGCCTTATCCATGTTAGCAACTTCCAGAATTGAGTCATTAGCAGCTTCGCGAACGAAAGGAGTAGACCCTTCTGTCAATACAGAATGGAACTGAAGAGCTAATTTAGTTACAGCTTCTTCTGCAGCAGTTTCGCCCATCTTCTTGTAGCCGACATAAATACCTTCGGTTGCAACCGGAACGATCTTTAATGTATCACCACCATAATAGTAAACGCCATCTTCGTCAGAAGAATACAATGCGGCAACGGTTCCAAACGCTTTACCTGATTCTCTATTTACAAATGCAGGTCTATCTGTTGTTGAAGCCAAAGACCACTGAGAAGAAGGTAACCAAGCTTTTTCATATCCAGCCTTAACCTTTACATTCGTTGCAGCAGCCAATGTTGTAGCCAATGTTGAAACATAAGCACTATCACCATCTTGTTTGTAAATATAATATGCACCTGCAGGTAAAGTAACCTTTGTCCCTGCGCCCAAAGTTACCGTAGGTAATACATTAGCGGTTGAAGGAGCAGAAGCCGTCAAAGCCTTAGATGTTCCGTCAAAGCCAACCAATGTAACAAAGCCTGATGTGATTGTAGATGTTTCAGCAAAAGTAGTGTTAGCAGCAGCAGTAGGTATATTAATAACCTCAACAATAATAGAATCCTTTACATTTTTCCAAACTTTAAATTGGAATGATTCAGCAATCTTACCTGCTTTTGGAGTTGCACCATCCAACGTATCTAATGTAAATACTAAACCTCCATTAGCTTTTGTACTATCAATCAAAGCTCCTGTTTTTGTATAATACACTGTATCAACGTTCAAATAAGCGGCTTTAGATCCAACCAAAGAGCCCAATTTTTGCAAATATACCGTTGTATCAGCATCAGCAGAGTTATAACCGACAGCTTTAAATGTAGTCTTAAAAGCATTTACGCTATTCACTGCCTGAGTAGTTGTGGAAGTAGCCCCATCAACAGTCCAAGTAAAATGTGAACCATTGATACCGTTTAATTCAGCAACAGTCAGAGCCTTCCAAGCCGGAACCAATGGCATAAGCGACACTGTTGTTGTCGTACCTTCTGACAAAGATAAAGAATCCGCTGTACCTCCTGCCGTATTATTAGCAACCAAAGTGTAGGTTTTACCTCCTGCAATGTGGGTTAAACCTTTTGCAGTACCTTTTTCCCAAGTCCAACCAAATTTATCTATAGCCGCAGCATCACTTGAAAGAATGGCATTACCCTTCTTATCCAACTTCAATGTTTTGCTTGTCAAAACATTTGTAAAAGTGAAATAATCCCCCAAAGCAACAGTAGAACCTGTTGAAACAGACCACAAAGCAGAATCGCCCAATGCAGCAGCAGTTGCATCATTACCAATTGTTTTCAAGACCAAACTGTCTTTGTTTGCAGATGTTTTTACGATTGTCAATGCCTTTAAACCTCCTGCAGGTGCTGCAGTTCCTAAGTAGTAGTATTCACCACTAACAATAGAATCAGCTTCAGCTACAGCCTCAGTGATTGTCTGTGCTGAAACAGAAGCACCTACCATAGCAAAAGCAGCCAAAAGAGTAGAAAACTTTTTGTTCATAATCAAATAATTTAATATTAATACTAAAGTGTAATAAGTTCAATCCAATAATATGTACGCTTCCAATACTTTATAATCAATCACTAATGCGTACCAAATTCTTTTGGCAAAAATACGCATAACTTTTAAATCGGCAATCCTTTTCCTTAATATTTTTTCCTTTTCTATATTCTTTCTTATCAACAAGATAGCCTATTTCGTACGAAAACGCCTCTTTCCAGCACGAACCAAGAAAGCGAAGGGCAAGATATCAAGCGATAACATCTCCCGGTTTCGCACTGGTTCTTATAAAGACACATTGTATTTATGTACACGCGTACATTAATAATAGATTTTAATTTACAAATAGTTGTTTATAGCTCCGAATAAAACCGGAGGAATATACAAGAACCCCCTTCCCAGCCGTTTTTTCTATTTCGTCCGAAATCTTGATCGATTTTGGATTGACACTTTTCACGGTTTTATCCCTCTTTACTGACAAGAGATGGAGCGAGGTGCGCAAGCTGTCTGAAAAAACGTGCAATTTGATTACCTGAAACCGGAAACACCGGCAAAGTGATAAAGCTTAACTCCCGGAGAATCACCTGTAGCAAAACAAAGACGGACTGCGTCTCAAATATGCAAGGAAAATTTCGGGAGCTTGTCGCCACGACGACCGTCTTCATCGCCCTCGCGACCGTCTTCATTGGAATGGCGACCGTCTTCATAGGGTACGGTGACCGTCTTCATGGCGATAAAGTACCGGATAAATGAAATAAAGATTGACTTTCCGGCAAAAAACTCCCGGAAAAGAGGAAACAACCCCTTTTTGGCGGCCGAAAAGTGGATTAACATTTGTTTTGTTTCGGATGCCTTTCGAGCCCGAAAAATGCGTTTTATACAATAAGCCCCCCGGATAGTTGAAAGTTAAGAGTTGAAAATTGAAAGTTTTGATGGATAGTTCAGTTCTGGCAAGAAGTGAAACTTTCTTCCCAATCCGTTGCCTATTCATTTATAATGTGTACATTTGTGCATTAAGTAATAACTAAAAAACATTGACTATGAAAAAGAACGAATCAGATCTGAAGAGCATGGAAGAGCAGGAAAGAAAAGAATTACAAGACCGGTATATCCGGTTCGATTGGGCCATCAAACGTCTGTTGCGCCAGAAGGCCAATTTCGATGTGCTCGAAGGTTTCCTGACCGTTATGTTAAGAGAAGAGATCAAGATCGAAGAAATCCTCGAAAGCGAAGGTAATCAGGAGAGTGCAGACGACAAGTTCAACCGCGTCGACATCAAGGCACTCAACAGCAAAGGCGAGATTATCATCGTCGAAATCCAGAATACACGCGAAATCCATTATCTGGAACGTATCCTCTACGGTGTAGCCAAAGCCATCACCGAGCATATCTCCCTTGGCGAGGGCTACCAGGAAATCAAAAAAGTTTATTCCATCAGCATTCTTTATTTCGACATCGGCGTTGGTGACGATTATATCTATCACGGGCAGAACCATTTCATTGGCGTGCATACCGGTGACCATCTGCGTGTTAATACGCGTGAACGCAATGTGATCGTCTCGCGCCTCCCCGCCGAAGTGTTCCCCGAATACATCCTGGTCCGCGTAAACGAGTTCGATAAAACGGCTCTCACACCTTTGGACGAATGGATCAAATACCTGAAAGACGGCACGATCCGTCCCGACACGACTACCCCCGGCCTTCGGGAAGCCCGCGAAAAGTTGAAATACTACTCTATGTCGCCTGGGGAACGCCTTGTCTACGACCGGCATATAGATGACATTATAATACAAAACGACGCGATCGACACCGCCAAGCTGGAAGGCAGAATAGAAGGAAAAGCGGAAGGAAAAGCAGAAGGTGTACGTCAAGTAGCTGTAAACCTGAAACGTATGGGTATGGATATCGATTCCATCGCCAATAGCACCGGACTAAGTAAAGACGAAATTTCTTCTTTATAATTAATCAGTTACTCTTTAAGCTTATCCATTCGACCAATCTTTTATTTATCCAGCCATTTCTTTCCTAAATAGTGGACAGGATACCAGGCGGCAAGGAAGCCGATGGTCAGGACAGTGATAAAGACAAGGATAACGTCGCCAGCTTCAACCCGGACAGGATAGGCGTCAATAATGAAAGAGCCGGCGGCCTGACCTAACTTGATAATACCCAACTCTTGTTGCAACAAGCAAAGTGTCAGGCCGATAATAACGCCGATCAGTGCACCGAGCCCCGAAATCATCCACCCCTCAAAAAGGAAGATACGGCGGATCAGACGATCGTCAGCGCCCATATTGCGCAAAGTACGGACATCCTCTTTCTTCTCTATCATCAACATGGAAAGGGAACCGATCACATTGAACAGGGCAAGGATCAGGATAAAACAAAGAATCAGGAAGATCATCCACTTCTCCCCTTGCATCATCTTGAAAGAGGCTTCCTGCTGCTCGTAACGGTCCTTGACCCAAAAATTTTCGCCCAGGAGCGATTTTATTTGGCTCTTGACCGAATTTACATCCGCACCGGGAGCCAGAGACAGCTCGATTGCAGAGACCTCTTTTTCATAATGGAACAGGGAACGGACCAGCGGAAGGGGCAGCAACATGAAGTTTTCGTCATACATCTGCTGGTTGGTGGCATAGACACTGCCGATAAAGGCATAATCCAGATTAAAGGAGGACGCCGGATTGGCAAGATTCACCTTCTCATCTCTTTTCGGAACATAGATTTCCAACGGGTCGGAGTAGTTGGCACGGACACCTAAGAGTGTGGCGGTTCCGACACCGAGACTGGCAAAATTCGCCACTTCATCAGCAAGAACAAATTTACCGTCACGGCTATCGATCAGGATGCTGTCGATCCGCGTCAGCTTCGCAAACGTATCGTCCACACCTTTGACCGTCGTCACAATCTGGCGGTCCCGGTAGCGAACGAGTGCATTATCCTGGAGGACTTCGCAAAACAAGGCGACTCCGGGCAGCTTCTTCACTTCCTGGACAGCCGGCAGGGTCGGATCGAACACTTTTCCATGCGCCGGCAGTATCTTCAATTCCGGATCGAAGTTACTGAGCATGGAGGAAACCAGGCTGACGAACCCGTTCAATACAGACAGCGCACATACCAAAGCGATCGTCGCAACGACAACCCCACAAACGGACACCATCGAAATGATATTAATGGCATTGTGGGATTTCTTCGAAAAAAGGTAACGCCGGGCTATATAAAACGGGAAGTTCAACGCGGTAGCTTTTACTTTTTCAACAGATTATCAATATTCTCGATATAATCTAATGAGTCATCGATAAAGAATGTCAGTTCGGGAATCTTACGGACTTGCTGACGGATGCGCTGTCCCAGATCGAAACGGATCGCCTTCGTGTTTGTCCGGATATTCTCGAGCAATTCCTTCGACTTTTCAGACGGGAAGATGCTCAGATAGGCACGTGCGACACTCAGGTCCGGGCTGACACGTACCACACTCACCGAAATCAGAACACCATGCATGGCCTGTGTCTGTTTCTGAAAGATATCACTCAACTCCTTTTGCAGGAGACGTTCTATTTTACTTAGTCTTGTACTTTCCATAAATTCTTACTGTTTTATTTTTTCCAGATCATTGTAAGGCCGTCACGCAAAGGTAAGATAACTTTTTCAATACGCGGGTCTTCTTTGATTTTATCATTAAAACTAAGAATGCCCAGTGTTTGTTTATCCTTCGGATGATCTTCTATCACATGGCCGTCCCACAACGTATTGTCGGCAAGGATCAGTCCACCGGGACGCACCTTCGGAAAAACAAGGTCGAAGTAGTCCGAATACAAACGTTTGTCGGCATCGATAAAGACAAGGTCGAATGTCTCATCCAGCGTCGGAATGATTTCGAGGGCATCACCGAAATGGACTTTTATCTTATCCTGGTGGGGCGACTGCGTCAGGTACTTCATAATGAAATCTTCCATCTCGTCGTTGATCTCGAGCGTGTGGATCAGAGCATCCTCCTCAAGCCCTTCCGCCATACAAAGGGTCGCATAGCCCGTATAGGTCCCGATCTCGAGCACACGGCGGGGACGAAGCATCCGGCAAAACATCTTCAGAATCCGCCCCTGCAAATGTCCCGACAACATACGCGGACGAAGCAGGTTCACATTCGCATCGCGGTCCAGAGCCGCGAGCAGTGCACCTTCTTCGTCACTATGAGAAAGGATATATTCGTCTAAAGTCATACTTCCTTAAACGTCGGCAACTGATAGTTGTTTCCGGCATCCAACACCTTTCCTACGTTGTTGATTTCAAGGAAGCTTGTTCCACCTCCCTCACCGAAGCTACCACTCAGGTAGGCTACCATGTTGTTGCGTGTGATACGTCCGCTCTTGATCATCTCGTTCAACGCCTGGAAGAAATAACCGCGGCGGCTGTCATTGTAAGGCTGATAAACAGCCCATACGCCATAAGAGAGAGACAACATACGCATCACACGAGGGTTGTAGCAAATGGCAAATACGGTAGATGTTCCGCGGAATGCCGCCAGGTAGCGGGCTGTACGTCCGGTATAACTATCGGTAATAATCGCTTTCACATGCAATTTAGTGGAAGACTTAACCGCCTGCTTTGCCAGGAAAGAGGTGACATCCAAGTCATTTCCTTCGATAGGGACACGGATATCATTGGCAGCTAACTTTGTCTTTTCGGCCTCACGAGCCACCTTCGTCATCGTCTGAACCGCTTCGAGAGGATATTTGCCATAAGCCGTTTCACCGCTCAGCATCAGGGCATCCGTACGGTAGTAGATCGCATTGGCAATATCCGTCACCTCCGCACGGGTAGGACGCGGGTTATTGATCATGGAGTGAAGCATCTGGGTAGCCACGATAACCGGCTTCTTCATTTCCACGCATTTACGGATCAGAACACGCTGGATGCCCGGAATCTTTTCGGCCGGCACTTCGATACCTAAGTCACCGCGGGCGATCATGATGCCGTAGGCAACTTCCAGAATCTCGTCTATATTGTCGACACCTTCCTGGTTCTCGATCTTGGCGATAATCTTGATCGGGCTGTTGTGTTCGTCCAGGATACGCTGGATATCCAGTACATCCTGCCGGTTGCGGACAAAGGAATGGGCGATAAAATCCAGGTCGTTATCGATTGCCCAAAGGATATTCTTCCGGTCTTTCTCCGTCAGGGAAGGGAGATTGATACGTACGCCCGGCACGTTCACACTTTTACGGCTTCCTAAGGTGGCGTCGTTTTGTACTTCGCAAACCAGATAGTCGTCTTTCTTTTCCGTCACTTTCAGTTCCAGGTCTCCGTCATCGATCAGGATGTCACTGCCGACAGCCAAGTCGTTCACGAAATTCCGGTAAGAGACACAAATACAATCATGCGAAGTTTCCATATCCGGATTCCCCATAATCTTCACCAGCTCTCCGGTTGTAAAAGGAATCGGGGCCTGCGAAATCGTAGTACGCACTTCCGGCCCTTTCGTATCCATCAGGATACCGATGCGACCGGACACCGCCCGGGCATTAGTCACCACTTTAGTCAATCCTTCTTCCGCCATGTGAGCCGTATTGAGGCGCACAACATTCATTCCCGCCTTATACAACGAGTCGATAAATTCGACCTCACAACGCTGGTCGGAAATGGTAGCAACAATCTTCGTATGCTTTAACATATAACCTAAATATTTACCTATTATTTTTACCTATTAATCACTATTACAGGAACGATTCGAGAGCCAACCGGTATGAATCCAGTCCGAATCCTAAGATCACGCCTTTGCAGGCTGCTGAAATCATGGAGACATGACGGAAGGATTCGCGGGCATGTACGTTTGAGATATGCACCTCCACAACCGGGGTCGTTACAGCTTTTATTGCATCGTGCAGCGCGATGGAAGTATGCGTATAAGCGCCTGCATTCATAATAATCCCGTCGTAATCGAAGCCGACCTCATGGATTTTGTTTATCATCTCGCCTTCCACATTGCTTTGGAAGTAAGCAATTTCACATTGCGGATACTTAGCACGTAATTCACTCAGATAACCTTCAAAGGAAGCATTTCCGTAGACTGTCGGTTCGCGCTTGCCTAACAGATTAAGATTAGGGCCGTTGATGATCTGAATCTTCTTCATTTTGCTGTAATTTATTACCTTTGCACTACCTTGTACGGGCAGAAAATATCCGGCAAAGATAGTAAAGAATTATGAATCATGCATCAAGAGAATGACAAAATAGAACGATACAGGACTTATCTCCGTCTGGAGAAAGCACTTTCGCCCAACTCGATCGACGCTTACCTGACAGACCTCGACAAACTGACAAACTTCGTCGAAAGTGAAGGCAAGAAGTATGAAGAGGTCACCTATGACGACCTGCAACAGTTTGTCGCCCGGCTCCGTGACATCGGCATCCATCCGCGCTCGCAGGCAAGGATCATTTCGGGTATCAAATCATTCTACCGGTTCCTGTTCCTCGACGATTATATAACAATCGATCCGACCGAATTGTTAGAATCGCCCAAGATCGGGCTGAAGCTGCCCGAAGTTCTAACTGTCAACGAGATAAACAGCATCCTCGACACGATCGACCTGACGCTGCCGGAAGGGCAACGGAACCGGGCGATGCTCGAAGTGCTGTACAGTTGCGGCCTGCGCGTGTCGGAACTGATAACGCTGCGTTTCACAGATGTTTACTTCGATGAAGGATTTATCAAGGTGGAAGGGAAAGGGAGTAAACAACGCTTGGTTCCGATCTCAAAAGTCGCGATAAAGGAAATTAAGAACTACCTGTATGACCGTAACCATGTTCCCGTGAAGAAAGGATTTGAAGATATCCTGTTCCTGAGCCGTCGGGGTACGGGCTTATCGCGAATCATGGTGTTCCATATCATCAAGCAGCAGACGGAACTGGCCGGGATCAAGAAGAATGTAAGCCCGCATACGTTCCGCCACTCATTCGCGACCCATCTGTTGGAAGGCGGTGCCAACCTGCTCGCAATCCAGGAAATGCTGGGGCACGAAAAGATCACCACCACCGAAATATACACGCATATCGACCGCCAGTTCCTCCGGAAAGAGATATTGGAACATCATCCGAGAAATAAATAACTTCAAAATACTTTTTGCCATTCAGAAAACTTTTCTCATATTTGTAACATGGCAACCAAAAACGAATTAGAAAAAAGTAAAGTAAGAAAAGAAACAACTGCCAAGTTTTTCTTTGATATGGCCAAGCTGACTTTTGCAGCTTTAGTATTAGGAGTTGCAGCTTCTTTATTAAATAAGGATGTAGATGCTGAGATTTCTAATATGGCAATTTTCCTTTTTGGAATGGGATTCGTTGGGACAGTTGCCTTTGCGATGATTGGATATAGAATTTTAAAATAATAATTAGTATGCAAATAGCTGTTATCTTTTTCACTGTTGTAGCTATTGTTGCCGTTGGCATATTAGTATACACTTACACTCCATCCGGAAAAAAATGGATTGAGAATATGTAATGAATGCGTCTTTTTCGGAATATATTTAAGCCTGCTTGATTAAGCTGGCTTTTTTATTAGATTAACGAGGTCATTCTATCAATCAATTCATCCCCCAAAGCACGTTTGACAATGATATGTTCTTTGACGGCTGTTACAAATGGGTTGCTTTCGAATGCGCCGCGTACGCCTTCGAAGTCTTCCTGTTTTTCTTTGTCCGAGCCGTCTACGCCAAAGCCGGTCATGGATGTCAGGGAAAATTCTTTCTTTGCATCTTTGTAAAGCAGGTTGTCCAACCCGATCACAGAGTCCTGCCAGCGGCGGACAAGCTCGATGATTTGCTCTGCAGATATGGACGAGAGGCTGATGCCGTAATATTCTTCAAGTTTATCGTATGCCCATGTCCACTCCATATCATAGTAACGGCTGTGCATCGTTGCGAAGAATCGTTCGATCTCATCAAGCGAATGAATATCTCCATTCTCGATCTTTTGGATCAACTTATCCAACTCTTCCCTCGGAAGGATCAATCCGGAAAGGTCCAGCCATTCGCCCCGGCCTTCCGCAGAGGTCGGTTTCAATTGCGCCCAGACTTCATTCATAGACTGGAAGACAGTTCCTTCCAACCGCTTGATCAGCGAGTTGCCTAAGAACTTATTGATAGCCATTCCGTAGAGTTCAAGGGCAGTCCGCAAAGAAGAGCCTTTGATACGGGTGTTCTGGTAATAATAGACCTCGGATGTTTCGCCCACCAGTTCCTGAAGATTCTTCAGAATTCCGACAGCTTTCATCATCTTATAGATCGTGTACGGACTAAGCAGGTTGTAGTTGATCATATCCAGGCGTTCCGGGTCTGTACGCTTATCACGCTTCGGCCATTTCTGCGCATCACGGATCGTCCCGACACTGCGCAGGTTCACACCTGGCACCAGATAGGTTTCATCGTCCTTCTCTATCAGATAGGAGAACGGCATATCCGACGTGTCGCTATGATGATGATGGCGTCCCATCACAAGAGAGAAAGCACCGACACGCGCCGGCCACAGGATATAAGAATCGCTGGTTGTTTTAGAGCCGCGCTCCACGATTCCCTGATGGATCGGTCCCAACTTATACATATGGTTACTCTGGTTCGAACCGCTACCGGCATTCAGGAACGAATACATCCCGGCAATCAGCAGGCTGCTCTTATGCATCGAAACCGTAAACGGCCCGGCAAAGATAGCGCAGGCCTCCCCGTTCTCGAAGGTGCAATTACTGAACAGAAGGGAATCGTGAGCCGAGAAGTTATGCGTCACATGACAAGCCTGCCCGATAAAGCAACGGATGATCTTGGCCGCATCGGCAACAACAGCGCCGGAAGAGATGATAAAGTCTTCGGCAATCACACTGTCGCCGATATAAGTCGGAGCCTTTTCGTTACTCCGTATCGTACCATTAGCAAGCCGGGTACAGTTTTCAATCGTTGCATAATCGCCTATCCAGACACTCCGAAGTGTCCCCACATTGGTGATTTTCACATAATCACCAACAATACCATATTCCAAAGACACATCTTCAGCATATTTCGCAATTAACGACTGCAACCTGTCTATCAATTCAGGACGATGCCGGTATAATGCGATCAGATAAGCCAACGAAGCAGACAAACCTCCATAAATAGGAACTTCACGTCCTCCTGTCTCATTCAAGACAGAGACCAAAACATTATTTCCAAAAGAGGCTTCTCCTTCAACAATCATTACGTTTACATTTTGAATAATACATTCATCGCCGATAACGTAATTGGCTATATAATTATGCACATCCTCTATCAACGTATTATTCCCTACCTGACAATTATGCAAAGTTGCATTTCGAATACCGCTATGCTTCTTTACTCCGCCCGGAAACGTAAACTCTTTCTTGAAAAGACCTAATACGATAAGCCCGGAAAAGCGAACATTAACCACATATTCGCCTCTGAAAGCACTGACAACCCATATGTTATCCCAGTTTTCTGCACTACAGCCGTTTGCCTCCAGAGCTGCAATTTCCTGCGGTCGCAGTTTCCTCAAATCTTCAGTATCAATCATTCTTCGTCATATTGTTGGAACAGGAAATCGTTATAAGGGAAACGGGTAATATGAATTTGCTTCACCCGTTCGTACAACAAGGTTTTGAGGGCATCGATATTGGTCCGCTCCTTGGCCGAGATAAAGATACAGTTGTCCTGCATCTTGTTCATCCACGTACGTTTCAACTCATCCAAGTCGATATTCTCGCGTGTACGCGGCGTCAGGTCGTCTTCCTCCTTCGGTACGAAAGTGAAAGCGTCGATCTTGTTGAACACCATAATCATCGGTTTCTCCGTCTTGTCGATCTCTGACAGCGTACGGTTCACCACTTCGATCTGTTCTTCGAATGTCGGATGGGAAATATCGACGACATGGACCAGCAAATCGGCCTCACGCACCTCATCCAAAGTAGACTTGAAAGATTCGACCAGCTCGGTCGGCAACTTACGGATAAAGCCGACAGTATCGGACAGCAGGAAAGGCAGGTTGTCGACAATCACTTTGCGTACAGTCGTGTCCAATGTCGCAAACAGTTTGTTTTCGGCAAACACCTCGCTTTTGCTGAGCTGATTCATCAAAGTGGACTTCCCGACGTTGGTATATCCGACCAGGGCGACACGAACCATCTTGCCGCGGTTCTTCCGCTGCACGCTCTTCTGCTTGTCTATTTCGACCAGGTCACGCTTCAACTTGGATATCTTGTCCAGGATAATACGTTTATCCGTCTCCAACTGCGTCTCACCCGGTCCACGCATACCGACACCGCCTCGCTGACGTTCCAAGTGCGTCCACAGACGGGTCAGGCGCGGCAGCATATACTTATACTGTGCCAATTCCACCTGTGTCTTAGCGTGGGCGGTCTGCGCGCGACTGGCAAAGATATCCAAAATCAGGTTCGTACGGTCCAGTATCTTCACCTGCAACTCTTTCTCGATGTTGCGCAATTGCTTGGCGGAAAGTTCGTCATCGAATATCACCAACCCGATCTCATTTTCCACCACATATTCTTTAATCTCCTGCAACTTGCCGGAACCGACAAAAGTAACGGAGTTCGGATAATCCAGTTTCTGATAAAAGCGTTTCACAGCCTCGACGCCTGCGGTATCGGCCAGAAAAGCCAATTCATCCAGGTATTCTCTTACTTTCTGTTCGTTCTGTTCGGGGGTAATCAGCCCCACAAGAACGGCCTTTTCTGTCTGTGCTTCAGATATAATAAATTCTTTCATGCGGCAAAGATAGTAAATTCAATTATTTATGTATATTTGCAACCATAATAACAATCCAAAATAGTATTAACTATGAAAAAGAAAGTCATGCACTTTGTTCAATGCGCACTTGTTAAGATTCTATTCTTCGGTACCGGTTATTCACTTCAAGCGCAAGTTTCCGATCCATCTTCATGGGAAAGTTTTGTAAACAGCAGCGACAATACGCTTGTATCCGACACATTCAGGCTACAGACATTCGGGGATTCGGAATGGGATAATTGGGGATATTCAGCAAAAGGAGGAACTCAGATTCTCGACGTATCTTCCGTCAACATTGACAAACTGGGAGGAAAAATGGGATTAAGAATGCCTTTAGGGAGTTCCGTCAGGTTTGAAAAATACACCCCGACTCTTTATTCGGATGTAACAGCTGAAATCTTTTACGGAGGGGACCATCTTAATAAAAGCAATAACCTAAACATTCGTATCTACCGGGAAAGTGAAACTTCAGAACATGTGCTTGTCTCAATCGAGGGAAAAGAAACCACATGTGAGTATGGTCCACTCACCATTATCAACACTCCCCTCAGCATAGACCTCTTTTCATCTACCAGCAGCAACAAAGAAGGTTACTATTGCCTGCAATACGCCTTTGCATCCGGCACTATCCCAACCCACTCGCTTTTTACCGGCACCGGCAACTGGAACGACACGATCCGCTGGTCGCATCTTCCCCCGCTCCGCCACCGCAACGCACTGATAAAGGGAGATGTCTCTATCACTGCCGACACCTATTGTAACACTGCCGCGATCAGTTCCGGCAATCTGCAAATCAACCCGGGAACAAAATTTATGGCGAATCATTTGGAACTGTTTGAAGCCGGCGCCTCCATCCAGTCGGGAGGAGCAATCGCAATCTCCGACCGCATAACCGTTCATAAGACTTTCGAGGAAACAGGGAAATGGTATTTTATATCTTTCCCTTTCGATGTCTATCCTTCCGGCATAGATTCCCGCTTTAATCAGAAAGACGGCACTCCGAATGCCGGAGGTAACTTCCTGTATGTCCAGTGTTACAACGGAGATAAACGTGCATCGACCAATCGCCCGACCGGAAACTGGGAAATCGTTCCGGTTCGTTCCGATGACATTCCCATATTTGAAAAGAACAAAGGCTATCTGATCGCATTAGACAATAAAGCGACGGACAAGACACTGTCGTTCTCCTCCCGCCCCGGCGATATTCCCGAAGATTTTGCTACCACCGGCACGTTAAACATCCCTTTAGCTACTGGCATGACCGCCTGGAACCGGGAGAACTACGGCTGGTATTTATGCGGAAATCCTTTACCAGCCCCGCTCCCCTTATCACAAATCGAAAAGAATGAGGCGCTGGACGGATATGTTTATGTGTACAGCAGTTCCGGCTACACGGCTTATCCCCTCAACGGCGACTATGCTTTACCGCCATTCTCCGCCTTCTTCGTCAAGGCCTCATCCGAAACCCATATAAACGTATCGTCCGATCTGTCCGCCAAAACGGCGAATATGATACGGACAAACGCTCCTTTAGCCCCATACAATGCCGAGCCCGCACCGGATAAACAAAGCACCGGGCTTACAAACCTAAAAACAGGCAATATCCATTACTTTATAAAAGACAGACAGCTTTACCTGCAAAACATACCGGAGCCGGGATATATCAAAATCACCGATATAAGTGGAAGTTGCCTCTTATATAAAAAGATACGGGAAGGTTCAGCGTCCGTTCCGGTCTCCAATAAACCGGGGATCTATATCTTACAAATCGAGACGCCCCACTTCCGGAAACATTGCAAGGTTATCGTTCCATAAACGGATAGGCATCGAACGGGAAACCGATGCCCATCCGTTTTCCATCCGATGCCCATCCGTTTCCAGCCCGATGCCTATTCCCTAAAGCTGAAGCAAAAGTAAGAGATTCAGATCAACTGACCTTCTTCCCGTAAACGTTTCCGTAATTGTTGGATATCCACCTGATGGACATCGGGAGATTTGGACTTGCAAATCTGTCCTGCCGCAACGCCGACCGCCTCGCCTGTTACCAGGGAAGGAGGCATCACGCGCAGACTGCCGTGAGCATAAGGGTCTGTCGAGATACAGCGTCCTGCAACCATCACATTCTTCAAGTCGGCAGGCACCAGACAACTGAACGGAATCCCGTGCGACTCTCCCTTTTTATAGCGGGGATATTTCGTTGCGCCCTCTTTGTGGACATCGATATAATAGCAGTTACGCCCGATGCCGTCTTCAAATTCGCGACGGGCCAACCAGTCTTCCAGTGTAAAGGTGTAATCGCATTTGATCCGTCGGCTTTCCCGTATTCCCATGAGACTGGATGTGCCTGCCAGGAAAGAGGCTCCGAACGGCTTCGGTGCGAACTCCACCAGCCCTTTATGCAGTTGATGTACCAGCTTGCGCCCTTTCATCATAGCATCGGTCAAAGAAGCAGGGTCCGTGCTGTCGACCGTGACATGGCCGGCGTTAAAGCCAGGAATCCGGGGCCTATCACTTTGTCATTCATATGCCGGTCCTTCACTAACGGATAGTTCGGATTGCCCACCATCGAATGAACCGGACTGCTCTTCTGATTACTATGCACAGTCCCGATCAATGAGTATTCATACGGATCGACATTCGCCACCGTAAAACACAAAGTCCCTTCCTGTACGGATCCTTCGCCATCGCCCATCACAAAGTTTGCACCTGCCCAGGCAGCCAGGTCGCCATCGCCCGTGCAATCGATAAAGACCTTTGCTTTATAAGTCGACAGACCTGCCTTGTTGGCAACGGTTATCGCCTCCACGACTCCCTTTCCCTTCATCTCGACAGCCGCCATCGTAGAGAAAAAGAGAACGGTGGCGCCGGCAGAAGTAACCAAGTCGTCATACACAACCTTCAGATACTCGCCGTTGATGGGAACCCAATCATCATAACGGACATGGGGAACGCCTTTCTTTGATTCCTTGAAAACCCGTTCCGCAATTCCTTTATAAATAATCTTCTCACCGTCTGTAAAAGGGCACCAGGCATTCAGCAGTCCGGATGTTCCCATTCCGCCCAAAGCGCCGGTTCCTTCTATCAGCAGTGTTTTGGCACCTTCGCGTGCCGCAGCCGTAGCCGCAGCACATCCCGAGGTCCACCTCCCACAACAATCACGTCCCAACCGTCATACACCGGTATTTTGGCTTTACCCGGCGATGCGTCCGTTTTGGGACTCTCTGCGGCGAAGGGTTTCCCCATCGCCACAGATGCCAAGCCTAAAGAACTAATGTTTCTTATAAAATTTCTTCTTTTCATACGCTATTACCATCCAGGATTTTGTTCCAACAGTTTATTTGCATCCATTTCAGTCACAGGTATCGGCAACAAATAATGTTTGTCCTCTATGACTGAAGCGATAGTCGGGTTCTGAGCCATCATCGCCTCCTTCAACTTATGCGTACGCAGCAAGTCGAAACGGCGTTGTCCTTCAAACGCGAACTCGCGGCGACGTTCCAACAGGATCACATCCAGGAAAGCCTCTTTACTTAATCCGGGTTTGATGTCGATATCGGAAGCCGTGTTCATGTCCTTGCCGAAAGCACGACGACGTATTATATTCAGGTTCTCATATGCCTCCGCATCGGAAGGATTAAGTGCATTCAACGCTTCCGCACGCATCAGGTAAACATCCGAGTAACGCAACACCGGATAATTGTTTTCGCTCCCCTGTGACCGGATTGCCTGCGGCGACAAATCCAGGAATTTATTCACGTAGCAAGGGAACTCATAGTTGGTAGACATGTTCGGATATTCTTCCAACGTGTATAGGCGGACATTTACGTCACGGCGTAAATCGCCTTCCTCATAACATTCGTAATGATTGCGTGTCACCGGATCGTCACCATATCCGGTCCAACCGTTTATATTCACGAAAGGAGGACGGTAATAGCCATTGAAGTTACTGCCAAGCACGCCCGGAGTATTCCGTTTATACTGGATTTCAAAAACAGACTCTTGCCCGTTTTCCTTTTCCAGGTCGAAGTTGTCGGCATAATTCTCCCACAACTTATACCCCATCTGCATCGTTTCCGCCGTTTCTTTCACGACATTCTGATAGTCTTCACGAGTCAAATAGACCTTAGCCAACAGAGCGGAAGCCGAACCTTTTGTAGCGCGTCCCAGATAACCGCTCGGAATCTGCGTGACTACCGGCAAAGCGGCTTTTGCATCCTGCAAGTCCGTTATGATCTGTGCGTAACACTCATCCAACGAATTACGAGGCACTTCCAACCCGTCCAGCGATGTCGTTTCCTTCAATACCAAAGGAACTCCGCCATACGTACGGACCAGGTTAAAATAGGCCAACGCGCGCAAGAACTTCGCTTCGCCTATCAGACGGCTTTTTGCTTCCGGCTTAATCAGGCCGTCTCCCATCTTCGAGATGTTTTCTATCGCAAAGTTAGCGTGGTTGACAGCCACATAATGTCTGACCCAAACCGAATAAACCAAGTTCGTGTTTCCATCGAACTCAAATTTATCCAAGGCATTCTTATCAAGGTTGTTCGTCGTACGGCCACCGCCCCATTCGCTGTCATCCGTACCCTGGCTTTGCAATACTTCCCAGAACTGGTTATAAATATCATTTCCGGCAAAGGTAGCGTAGGTGCCATAAACAGCCGCCGCTGCATCTTCTTCCGATTTAAAGAAGTTTTCAGGACTCAAATTAGACTCTGGTATCAAGTCCATGTCCGTACAAGAGCCCATCATGATTGAACTCAATATTATAAATGCTATCTTTTTCATAACTACTTAGACTCAATTAGAATTTAACATTCAAACCAAACAACACTGATTTCGCAAACGGATAGGAGAAAGCATCATATCCGGCGCCCAGGTTATCCTGACCGTATTTACTCACTTCCGGATTATCGCCCGAATAGCTCGTAATCGTAAAGAAGTTCTGCAAAGAAGCGTAAACACGCAAAGCAGAGACATATTTCGTGAAGCTTAAGAAATCGGTAGGCACATTATAGCCCAGCGTGATATTCTGGAAACGGAAGTAAGAACCGTTTTCCACATACTGGTCAGACACGCGCATCACGGCTTTTGAACGGAGCGGACGCGGGAAAGCCGCATTCTGGTTCGACTCGGTCCAGTGGTTCACAACCGATGCAAACATATTGCTCGAGCCTTGCATGTTTTCCATCATCACTCTCGTACCGTTATACACATCATTCCCTAAAGAGAAAATCGTATTTACATTCAAATCGAAATTCTTATAAGAGAAGGTATTATTGAAACCTCCGAACACTTTAGGCTGTGCACAACCGATAATGGTACGGTCGAGGTCATTGATCTGTCCGTCGGGAACGCCGTCCGGTCCGCTGATATCCTTAAACCGGATATCTCCCGGCTGGGCTGTCGGCTGGGCGGAAGATTTGATATCGTCCGTCGTGCTGAAGAGTCCGTCATAAACATATCCGTAGAATGTTCCCAACGGCTGTCCGACCTGTATGATACGTCCGAGATGCGTACCGGTCTCGTCCTGTCCCGGCTGGCTCGGGTAAATGAAAGAGACATCACCCAGATCCAATACTTTATTCTTGTTGTATGTCAGGTTCAAACTTGTATTCCAAGTGAAATCGCCTTCCACCGGTGTTGCGTTGATCGCCAATTCAAAACCTTTATTTTCCACTTCACCGATATTCTTCAGTCCGGAAGAGAAGCCGGAAGATCCCGGTATCTTAACATTCAGCAGCAAGTCGTGTGTCTTCTTGATATAACCGTCAAGAACGACTGTCAGGCGATTATTGAAAAAGCCGAAATCGATACCTGCGTCAAACTGGGCCGTCGTTTCCCACTTCAGGTTCGTATTGGCAACCTGTGAAGGATAATAACCGGTCACTTTATCACCATCGCTTACATAACCGGTCGAACCCAGCAATGCATAAGCAGGATAAGTACCGATACCGTCCTGGTTACCCGTAATACCGAAACTGATTCTCGGTTTCAAATTACTAAAGATATTCAAGTCTTTGATGAACGATTCTTCGGAAGCTCTCCAAGCCAAAGCGGCAGAAGGGAAATATCCCCAACGGTTGTCCTTACCAAAGCGGGAAGAACCGTCGGCACGAATAGAGGCAGTCAGCAAATACTTATTGTTCAACGTATAGTTGACACGTGCCAGATAAGAATTCAACGCCCATTTCTTCACTTCCGAACCCGGAGCCGTATAAGTCGTACCTGATCCCAGGTTATTCATTTGCAAGTTGTCATTCAGGAAACCGTATGAACCAGCGTTGAAGCCGTCATACGTAGAAGACTGCTGCGTATAACCCACCAATCCTGTAAAAGAATGCATTCCCCATGTATTCGTATAAGTCAGGATGTTTTCATTAATCCATGTGTATGTATTGGCAGACGATTTTTTGGCCTCTCCGCTTCGTTGGCTACCGGAGTAAACAGAGCGGGGATTGTAGCTTTTATTCGTTGCATACTCGATATCGATACCGAATGAAGATTTAAACTTCAACCCTTTAAGGATCGTCCATTCGACAAAAGCATTATCCAGCGAACGGAAAGAAGTATGCCAGTCCACCTTTTCATTCAATACGCCAACCGGGTTGTCGAACATGATCACGCCATTGGCATCGCTGAACGTATAGTTGCCGTTTTCGTCGTACACGGGCAGGTTCGGCGGCGTAGTCAGACGGGAGGTAAGAATTGAGTTTCCGACCCGGTTATTGTCAACCTTCGTCATGGTCAGATTCAATCCGAAATTAATCGTAGAAGATATCTTGTGGTCGATATTGGCACGGAAAGCATATTTCTCCATCTCTGTCGCCTTGACGACACCTTCCTGGTTGAAATAGTTGAAAGAGGTCAGGAACGAAGTCTTGTCGTTTCCGCCGGAAATACTCACCTGATAATTCTGGGTCAGCGCATTGTCGTTAGATGTCAATCCCTGCCAGTCCGTAGTTGCGGGAGGTGCGCTTTCGTCATAAACGGCTGCACCGCCGGAGTTTACCAAGGAAGCATTCGCCAGTTTCTCGAACGAACGGGCATCCAGCAAATCATATTTCTTATAAATATTCTGAATACCCCAATAAGCATCAAAAGCAACGGAAGTCTTTCCGCTTTTACCTTTCTTGGTCGTCACAATGATAACACCATTGGCACCGCGGGAACCGTAGATAGCCGTTGAAGAGGCATCCTTCAAAACTTCGATCGACTCGATGTCCGACGTCGGGATCGAGTTCAACGGGCTCAATGCCGTCTGGCTGTTATCCGCACTCGGGTAAACCGGCATACCGTCGATGATGTACAACGGTTCGTTACCACCCGAAATAGAATTACCACCACGAATACGAACCGTAGAGCTGGCACCCGGCATACCGGAGTTTTGTACCATATACAGACCGGAAGTACGTCCCTGCAACATCTGGTCTACAGACTTGATGGCAAGACCTTGCACCTTGTCTACCTGGATGGAACCGACAGAACCGGTCAAGTCACTCTTCTTTACCGTACCGTAACCGATTACCACCACTTCTTCCAGATTCTGGGTATCTTCCGCCAACGTAATCCGCAGCGCAGACTGGTTGCCAACAGGCACTTCCTTCGTCAGATAGCCGATGTAAGACACAACCAACGTAGCGGAAGGATTGCTCAGTGCCAAAGAGAATTTACCGTCCACATCGGTTACCGTACCGATCGACCTCGACCCCTTTTCGACAACATTGGCGCCGATAACCGGTTCACCGTTGTCATCTACAATAACTCCGGTGATTGTTTTGCCCTGCTGGGCCGACAAGGGAATGGCAGTCGTTGTTCCACCTGCGGAAAGCAGGATGTAGGAGCCGTCGATGGAATACTTCACATCTGTTCCTTCGAACAGGTTCGCCAAGACTTCCTCCAAAGAGGCTTTTTTCAAGTTAACAGACACTTTCCTGTTGACGTTTACAAAATTGTTGTAAACAAACAGAAAATCAGTTTGTTTTTCAATGTCGTTCAACACATTCTCCAGTTCCGTGTTACTTCTTTTAATAGTGACGTTCACGTTCTGGGAATTGGAATTTTCCGCGTGCATGCAGAAAATGAACACGAATAATAACAATGTGGTTATTCTCATGATTCTAAAAAATTGTTTACATCGAGGCCTTTTTACTAAATCAGACATCGACAAAGATTTTTTATTCATATCTTTGAAATCAAGTTTATTAATACAGTTAATTAATTGTGTTAAGTCTATGCCGATAAGTGTGGGGACGCTTGTCGGCATTTTTTTGCTTAAAGGTTAACCTTTCTCTCTAACCATAGGCATTACATTTTAAGATTAAACATTATGTTATATTACTTATTTTATATAGACAACTGATTCGTCTTTATTCCGCTCGAATGTATATTTCGCGTCTCTCTGCAGGATGCGCAACGCATTATCTATCCCATCCGATATACGGAACTTACCGCTACAGACATAATCGCCCACCTGCTGGTTTTCTATAATAATACGTATGCCGTAGCATTTCTCAAAGCGTGCCATCAATTGCTTGAAGTCCATATTCTTGAAGCAGATCAACCCTTCTTTCCAGCGGAAAAGGTCAAAATCGGATATCAGCTTCGCCTGCAACTGTCCGTCGACCAAAGACGCCTGGTGGTTGGGAGTCAGGACAAGGTTCATCGACGGGTTCTTCGTGCTGGAAACCCTTACAGAGCCTTCCATCAGCGAAGTGCAGAAATCTTCCGAATCGCTGTACGCCTCCACGTTGAACTTCGTTCCCAGCACTTCCACATTGCACTTGCTCGTCTGTACGATAAAAGGCTTTTCCACATTATGAGTAACCTCAAAATAGCCTTCCCCGTCCAGGGTTATTTCCCGTTTATCGCCGGTAAAGACAGCCGGATAACGCAGTTCCGAGCGGGCATTCAGCCAGACATTCGTTCCGTCCGGAAGAGTCAGGTTCACGCGCTGGCCGGAAGGAACAGTGATCGTATTCATCGTCTGCCCGATCTTTTGGATTTCCGATGTATAGTAATAAGTTCCGCAAGCAATCGTAATCGCAAATACGGCAGCGATTTTCACCAGTTCGAGCATGGCGATCATATAGAAAGGACGCGCCTTCTTACCCTTGTCCGCTTCCTTGCCGCTTCCCGACAGTATCATCGCGTCAAAGAACTCACGTTCCCTGAAAAGCTCCTTTTCGTTTTCAGGAGAGGCTTCCAGCCAAGCGCGAATAGCGTCCTTCTCTTTGCGAGATGCTTTTCCGTCAAAGAATTTATATAATGTTTCTTTTTCCATCTTTTTCCGTTTCTACTTATAAAGCAAATAAGCGGAAAACATCCCTAACCTGAAATGAAACTTTTTTTTTAATTAAGTTGTAACAGATGATTTGCCGGGAGCAAATCTCAGCAGAAGAAACGGGGAAAGAATGCCAGTAAAGGGAAGTAATCCTTTAGGGCTACACGCAAGACTTTGAGGGCTTTGGTGACATGATACTCCACCGTTTTTGTCGAGACGCCCAAGGCATCTGCGATCTCCTTATGGCTTTGGTTGTTGTAGCGGCTGCGGATAAAGATGTCGCGCGTCTGTTCCGGCAGTGTTTCTAAGGCTTTAGTGACCAAACTGATCACTTCGTCGGAAAACAATTTCTCGGGATTGCAGGCTTCCAGGGTGGCGATACGCAAGTTCAGTTCCCACGTATCACAATCCTTCAGATACTCGACTATATCTTCCTGCGTACGCAAACGCTGAAGGTAGTTTAAACATTTATGCTTGATTACAGTCAGGATATAAGCCGGCACGTTCGATTCGGGCGCAAGATTCCCCCTGTTCTCCCAATAATACATCAGGCTTTCGATCGCAATATCTTCCGCAATCATACTGTCGCCGACATATGTATTGGCAAAACGGACAAAACGACTTTTATAGTCAGAATATAACTGATTAAAAGAGTGTACCTCGGATTCGCCTTTCATAATTGTATCCTAAATTCGCGGATAAAGATATGCATAAATCTGACTTTTCGCGCTTTCTGGCCGGCAAAGATAATTTTTTTCTTTAAGTTTGCATGTTTAAATACAAGAAGAGTCGATGAAGAAAATAAATATCACAACAGCAGTCCTGTTGATCTATCTGATCGTGATGAGTGTGATCGGTTGGCCGGGGAAAAAGGCAGACCCTGATTATGTACAATATTTCTGTGTAATCGGAGTGACTGTTCTTGTGATCGGTTTTTTGCGTTTCTTGCAGATCAAACGCTTAAAGATCCGGGAAAAGATGAAAGACGGGAAAAAGGAATAACAATACAATAATAATTATAATACTCTAATTCATGAAGGACCTTGTGATCGGGCTGTCCCTGTTAGGGATAGTCAGCGCGTGCGCCCCTGCACCGCAAAGTAAAGACAATATCGAAGAAGATTATTGCCAGTATGTCAACCCTTTTATCGGAAATGCGGATAACGGCCATACGTTTCCCGGCGCCTGCGCCCCGTTCGGCCTGATACAAGCCAGCCCGGAATCCGGTGTCGGTTCGTGGAGGTATTGTTCGGGATATAACTACGACGACAACTTTATCGAAGGGTTTGCCCAGACGCACCTCAACGGAACGGGTTGCCCGGACCTCGGAGACATCCTGCTTTTCCCTTTCAGCGGCGATATAAAGAATAATACATACAAAAGCGAATACGACAAATCCACACAGAAAGCAGCGCCGGGTTACTATGCCGTCACCTTGTCGGACTATGGTGTGGATGCAGAAATGACGGCAACCGCCCACACGGCTCTCCACCGCTATACATTCAAGAACGAGGTCCTGCCCGCCTGCTCCTCGACCTGCAACGCGGCATGGTCGGCAGTGTGGAAAGCCTCAAAACACATGTCCTGGAAGCCGACATCGAGATGCCGGACAACCAGACAATCACCGGCCACAACCAGACACGCGCCTGGGTGACACGCCATTATTTCTATGTAATCAAATTCGACCATCCTTACACGGTCAAAGAAGAACTTCCCGCCGAGAAAGGGGAGAAGGCCAAACGCCTGGTACTCGAATTCGATACGAAACCGGGTGAAGCCGTGCAGGTAAAAATTGCCATGTCGAGCGTCGGTATCGACGGCGCGCTTGCCTCCATGCAAAAAGAAAACCCGGCATGGGACTTCGAGGCTGTCCGCCAGGCGACACACGACCAGTGGCAAGCACTCCTCGCCCGTGCACAGGTCACAGGAACGACAGACGAAAAGACCAGTTTCTACACTTCCATGTATCACCTGATGATGCAGCCGAACAACATTGCCGACACCGACGGACGCTACCGGGGTATCGATGACAATGTCCACACCTCTCCGACCGGCGAATATTATTCTACGTTCTCGCTTTGGGACACCTATCGCGCCGCCCATCCGCTGTACACGATCCTGAACCCGGATAAAGTCGACGCCATGATCCAGACAATGTTGGACCACCAGCAGATACAGGGTTTCCTGCCTATCTGGGCTTTGTGGGGGAAAGAGAATTTCTGCATGATCGGCAACCACGCCATTCCGGTGATTGTAGACGCTTACCTGAAGGGCTTCAAAGGATTTGACGCAGAAAAGGCTTATGAGGCAGTCAAAGCCAGTGCGACCGTGAGCCATTACAACTCCGATTGGGAAACGTTCGAGAAATACGGTTACTTCCCGTTCGACATCATCGATACCGAATCGGTTTCCAAGACATTGGAATGCGCTTATGACGATTATTGTGTCGCCCAGATGGCAAATGCATTAGGCAAGACGGAAGATTATGAGCACTTCTCCAAACGTGCCGGATTCTATAAGAACCTGTTCGACCCGGAACTCAAGCTGATGCGGGGAAAAGACTCCAAAGGCAACTGGCGCACGCCGTTCAACTCCTTCCTGTTGTCACACGCCAGCTCATCGGGTGGCGACTTTACGGAAGGCAATTCCTGGCAATACACCTGGCACGTACAGCACGACGTACAAGGCCTGATCGACCTCATGGGCGGAAACGAAGCCTTTGTGACAAAGTTAGATTCCCTGTTCTTCCTGGAAAGTACGGCCGAAAACACCGGCTTCGTATCGGATGTTACGGGCCTGATCGGACAATATGCGCACGGCAACGAACCGAGCCACCACGTCGCTTACCTCTACAGCTACGCCGGTCATCCGGAAAAAACGCAGCAGGTAATCCGTGAAATATTCGACCGTTTCTATCTCGCCAAACCGGACGGGCTGTGCGGCAATGACGACTGCGGCCAGATGTCTGCATGGTATATTTTCTCGGCCATGGGCTTCTATCCTGTCAACCCGATCAGCGGCGAATATGTGCTGGGCGCACCGCAGATAGAAAAGGTTTCGCTTTCACTCCCCGGAAATAAGACTTTCACTGTTGAAGCCAAAGGTCTGTCAAAAGCCAATAAATACGTAAAATCCGTCGAGCTCAACGGCAAACCGGTGACCGGCCTCACCATCAGCCACAAAGACATCATGAACGGCGGCAATCTGGTATTCACGATGACCGACCAGCCGGCAAAATAATCAACAGCCAAGTCCGTATTTACCGGACGCTGATGACGCAAACGAGCACGGAATAACGCAGATAATAGAAAAATAGCCTGCGTTATTCCGCGCTCGTTTGCATTCTGTAAATACGAAAGCCAGAGAAATTAATTGAAAATTAAAAATGGAAGTTAAAAGCCAAAACAGCAGTTTAATCATAAATCATAACCCAAAATCCATAATTCAGCACTATCCGCCCCTCATTTTCACCCTAATTTACCCACTTTTCTCCAAAAACCGCACTTTTTCACTTGCAGTATTACTTCAACATAACGAAGTAAATAACTATAGATAAGAAATATATGAGTAATTGCAAAAATTCGGAAAACGCCTGTTTTTCAAAGATAAAAACAGCCACAAATTAGCTTATAACTTATTGGTAATAAATCAGATAGGATATCCAAAAGGAAATGACGAAAAAAACGTACGTTTATTTTCGTCACAAAAATAAGCATACTTTTTAAACCGGCAACCCTTTTGCCAAAGAATTTTTCTTTTTCTATATTCTTTCTTATCAATCAGATAGCTTACCAAGTACAAAAAACCCGTTTCACCGGACAAACCCGTCCGAAATGACTAAAATAAACGTACGTATTTGTAGTCAAATTACAGAATTTCAACATTCAGATACGTGCGTACATAAGAGACTGGATTTATATATGCTCAAATATATTTTTTATTAATTAAATTAATTGGATTATGAACAAATTGTTTTCTACTCTGATGGCTACCGCCCTGGTAGCCGGTTCAGTAGCTACGAACGCTGCGGTTCCTGAAAGACCCTACGAGTTTCGTAAAGCTGATGTAAGAGCTGCTTTTCCAACTAAGACCGTGAATCAGATTCAATCTGACAAATGGTACCAGTTGAGAACATCAACTCACTACAACCCACATTACATGCAGGCTGACAGACCCAACCCCAGCAAGCAAGAAGTATTGGTTCAGTATCGCGACATGATGACAGGTAAACTTTACTTGCGTTTGGTCCCGGCCGAAAATGCGCCGTTGAATCCTTCTTTGTGGAAGTTGGTCTATGATGAAGATAATACTGTCGGTGGTGGCAAATGGAAATTCATCAACAAAGAGACAAACGTAGAATTGACATTCGATCCTGCATTTGCCGCTTCGACTAACTATCAAAACCAAGCATTGGGAGATCCAAGCTGGATGGTTAAAAGCTGTGTTGAAAACTGGGAATGGTATAACACCGACTCTCAGAACAGCAGTGACTTCGGAGAAGTAGCTCCTTATGCCTATTTCTCAAAAGACTCTGTGATCACAATGAGCCGTAGCTATGACGGTTACGTGTACTCACGCAAAGGTTCGAAAAACGAGATGATCAACAACTCGGATGCGATTCAGGCCTTAAAGATCCAGCCGGTCGAAGCTGCTCCTATCACGTTGGACTCTTATGCCTTCAATTCTATGATAGACTATCACAAGCCATCCGTAGATAAGAAATGGGCTAAATTCCTGTTCTTCGAAGGTAAACAAGGTCTGGACGATGCCGTTGAAATCACTCCGAACACAGGTGGTGTTATGGATGCAGACATGGCTTACCAGGCTGAAGATGACAACACTGCCATCCTCGACTTCTATCGGGCATCGGTTAGCCAATTAGGCGGGACAACAAACCCAGATGAATATGAGAGCGCTTTGATGGCTGCTAATTTTGCAAGACTCGATTTGGAAGATGCAGAACGGACTCTTTATGGTGGAGAAAACAGTTCTGGAGCTGAAGCTGATTTGACTAATGCACAAGCATTTAAAAACATAGTAGAGAGCACCATTCAATATAACGAAGGAGAATTGGCCACTCTGCAAAATGGATTTGATGCTGCCTATGATGTAGCCATGATGATTGTTGCAACTGCCGAATCTATTGATGACAGAGACCTGCAACGTAATAATAATTATTTAACACAGAAAGATATATTCCATCGCGAAACAGACTCTATCGCAAAAATTGAAGCGGCTATAACTACAGGTAGTGCAGCTATGTCAGTTTTAACTGGGCGAAATAAACAAAGAGTGAGCATGGCTATGGCTGAGTTTGACGGGGAAAAAGATGAGTATTATAGGAATTACAAAACAGTCTACAACAACCTCAAATTATTTAAAGGCCTTCTCGCTACTGCAAACGAAAATCTGATCAATGCTCAAAATGCTTATAAAGCCGCATTGGAAAGATATAATAATTGCGAAAAAGCATTAGCTGATGCAGAAGCCCGGTTAAATACCTATAACGTAGCAAATGCACAGACTGCATACCTGCTCAACTGCAGAAATCACTTCATGAAACTGCAATACATGAATGATCAGAAAGGTACTTACCTGATGGTCGATACCGCTTTCTGGCAGGGTAATTCGGTTTCTCCGATGAACGCGAACCTGAAGTTAGCCCATAAAGAATATAACGCAAGCTCGACAGCTCCGCTTCGTGCCCGTTTCTTCTATAACTTCACCTACTATCCTACTTTGGACAGCTTGGTGATCGAACCACTGAACGCTTCTGAAAAGAGCGTAGCAGACTATACGGCTAAGAAATCTTGGGCAGAATCTTGGGTAGCTACTCATTTTGCTTACGGTTCGGATGTTCAGGCTAACGCTTCACAGGCAAGTAACTCCTGGACAAACAACGGTACTGAAATCGTATTGAAACTCGAAGACCTCAGCAATTCCGGCAACTGCCTGACAGCTGCTATCGCTGACGCTGCAGATGCAAGACCTCTGAAATGTCGTATGGCATTCAACAATAAATTCACGCACCTGAAACGTGCAACCCTGAATCCGGGTCTGTACACGATCAAGGCTAAAGACGGAGTGAATGCAGGAAGATACCTCGTTGATAACTTCTACGGTATGTTGATGTACGATGTTGAAGAACTGGATGCTCAAGACTACAAACAGATGCCGGCAACCATGTGGGTTGTTGAAAAGTATGGTAGCGACTGCGGCGACCTGGTTACAATCCACAACCGCGAATTTGGAGCACCATGCAATGATCTCTTTACAGGTCAGCTGTATGAAGAAGACGGCCGCTACTTTATCATCGATAACACGTATGGCGACTACTTCGGAAACTATATGACAACTGAAAGAATGATACCGAGTGGCCGGTTACTTCTGACTGACAACTACGAAATCAAACCGGTTGAAGACAAGACCGCTCTGACAAGCAGATACCACGGTTATGGCTATATCGAACCGGAAGTTCTGCCTTACACGAACTATGCATTACGCTACAACCATAACAATGGTGACAAGTATCTGAATGTACAGTCTAACGAACTGTTGAAAGTAACGACCGGTGACAATTCTTACTACGAATTAGACACTGTTTATGCTTACAATGGCACTAAGATGACATTGAATGAATTCGGTTACGGTGCCGGTGTACTCGATGCAAACAGCGGAGTAGTATTGCCTCAATTGGTACGTCAGCGCTATGTACTGAAAGTAAAAGATGTCAACCTGATCGACAACGACACGACTTATGTAGCTATGAATACAGCCGAAGCTGCTAACGGTTACTATATCGCGAGAGGTATCAAGGACATCCGTGCAAACGGCCTCGCTATTCTGTCTTCTTTCTATCTGAAGAACGACCAGGTTGACGGCGACGCTACTTGCTATGCACTGATCGACACCCGTATCAACAACTGTTGTGAAGACTTGTATTATGGCTACCGCCGTGCCAGCGTAGTGGATGCAAACGGTTATGTTGAATACAATACATTGAACAACAATCCGAACGATCGGGTTTCCGCATTCGCACTGAAAGAAAACGATCGTCCGTTGTATCGCTCGATCCCTGAAGCAAACGTTAACTTCTTCCGTACGGTAGGAAACGTTGACCAGAAATTGTTTGAAGACAAGACCAACGAAACAGGAGCACCTGCTTCCAACGTAATCGACGGCTTCAGCTACTTAGGCCTGGCTCAGGAAAAAATGAACGCAAGCGACGAGTCTAAGGTATTCATCGTAGAACCGCTCCGCGCAATGGCTGCCCGCATGCCGCAATACATGTTGGCAATCGAGAAAGACACAGTTAGCGATGGCGTATGGTGTAACACAAATACACATGGCTACTTCGAATCAGTAGAAGATGCTATCGACCAGAAAGAAGACGCAACCCACGTAGTATTCTACAACGGTTACACAGCAGGTCGCTTCCTGGTTAACCTGGCCGACAGCGTAACGAAAGGCTCTCACGCTTACAACCACCCGGATATGTACACATACAAAGGTTATGCCGTACGTCTCGGATTCATTGAAGGTGTGCACATGGTGATCACTCCTGAAAATGCAGCTAAGATCAACGCATTCTTAGGTGAAGGTACAGTTGAAGCCGGAGAATTCTTCTACATCCCGACCAATGGCAAGACATTGGCAGACCTGAAGAACGAACAAGGCAAACTGATCCCGGGTAAGCTGTTTGATCCTGCAAACACAGATCGCAGAGAATACACAACAGGTAAGCACAACAACTGGTCGTTCTCCTTCCGTCTGATCGAAGATGCAAATGAAGGTGACACAGACAACTTCCTGATCGAGTCTAACCTGGATGGAAATTCAGCTATCGGTTCCTGGAATGGTGCTTGGGTTAAGATCTACAACAACTGTCCGGTTGTCAACTACATCACGGGTGAACATAATTCAGTTGCAGGTTACGGCCTGACACCTGATAACGTAACAGACGGTGAAGTATTCAGCCTGACAACAACAGAAGGTGGCGCAACATCCAACGAAAGCATCGAAGCCGCTACAGTCAGAGTAATGGCTAAGGCCGGCGCTGTAGAAATCGCAGGTGCTGCCGGTAAGAAGGTTGTTATCACTAACATCTTAGGCCAGGTAGTTGCCAATGCAGTTATCAACTCCGACAATGCAACAATCGCAGCTCCGGCTGGTGTAGTTGTCGTATCGATCGAAGGAGAAGAAGCTGTAAAGGCTATTGTAAAGTAACTTAACATTACAATTTATAATCAAATAATTCTAAAGTCGACCGCGCGAGGTTGTAGAGACGGGCATCCGTCCGTCTCTACCAACATCAATTAACCTGCGAAGGGGAACAAGGGGTCGGATTAATAATACTAAAGTATGAAATAAAGTTCATTCTACAAGTACGCCTGTGAAGGTGGAAAGCAGACACAAACAAGCCCTGGAGATACTTACATCTCCGGGGCTTCGTTAGTTTATGTGACCTCGATTATCCCTTATCCTATGCCAGCAAAGACGGCACTTTTCCCTCATTGTAAGTGCCGATATCGGCTCACCCGATATCGCTTATTTCGGGTAAACTTGTAAGAAGTTTTTGCCCCTTTTTACCCCCTTTTTCGCGCTATCCCTTCAAAAACAACAAATTTGCACTTCGAGCACTACTTGAATGAAAGGGGTGTAAGTAATTATAAATAAGAAATATATGAGCGAAGACGGGAGAATGCGAAAAAGCCCGTTTTTTAGGGGTAAAAACGACCTGTTTTTGACTTGTAACTGATTGGGAATAAAAAAGATAGGAGGCAAAAGCAAAATGACGAAAAAAAACGTACGTTTAAATTCGTCACAAATTTACGCATACTTTTTAAACCTGCAATCCTTTTAGCAAATAAATTTTCTTTTTCTATGTCCTTTCTTATCAATTAGATAGCATATCATGTACGAAAAACCGTCTTTGACTAACGAACCTCCAAAAAATGACGAATTTAAACGTACGTTTTAGCTGTCAAAGTACAGAAATTAACAGAATGGCTTTGCGTACATTATATATAAAATGAAATTATTCTTAATACATTATTTATTAACTAATTAATTAAGTTATGAACAAAAAGTTTTCTACTCTTGTAGGGTGTCTGGCTCTCGGGTCGGCATTCTCGGCAGCGGTAGCAGTCAATTCTGCAAACGGACACTATGAGTTCCGTAAAGCTGATGTGGTTGCTGCGCCGACTTCTACTCAGGTTAACAAAATTGATGCTCAGAAGTGGTATCAATTGAAGGCTTATGATCCTGTAACTAAAACGTATGGTGTGCTGGTTCACTTCCGTGAGTTGGAATCCGGTAAGGTTTTCTTACGTGTAGTCCCTGCAGAACACGCTCCGTTAGTTGCATCTTTGTGGCACATCGATTATGGTAATACAGATGGACTTTCTGGAGGTAAGTATCGTTTTGTCAATAAAGAGACCAATGCAGCCTTAATGTACGATAACACTTTTGCTTACAATTCAAAAGGTGAAAGTAAAGATGCTTCTTTGTCTTCAGCTATGGTTGATGGTTGTGTGACAAGATGGGCATGGTATCAGGGTGACACGCAGTCTACTAACTTCCAAAAACTGGCTCCTTACGCATATTTCAATAATGAAAAGGACTCTGTAATGATAATGAAGGCTGACATGGATGGTTTTGTATCAGCTTATAAGGATACAGATGATAATGTATTGGCTAATGGTGGCGTAATTGCTTCTCAGGGTGCTTTGGAAATTCAGCCTGTTTTAGCTGATGCCATCGTATTGGATGCCTACGATTTCAATTCCATGATCGACTATAACAAGCAGTCTGTATTTGATGATGGAAAAGCTTTTGGTCGTTTTAAATTCTACGAGCCGAACGGTAAGTTGATTAATCCGGATGAGAAAGCTTTTGAAGGTTCTGCTATGCAGAAGACTATGAATTATGAGGCACAGTATAATAGAGCAGATATGGAAGACATTTTTGTTAAAGCTGTGACTGATCTGAAGGGTGTCGCAGATGTAGCAGGAATGGATAAGTTGGTAGCAGATTGGGTTACTACCGGAAACAAGATGGACGGTTTGTTGACAGATATAGATGATTTGAATTCTGAAATTCAGAATATCGAAACAAGAATCCATAACAACGAAAAGAAAGAAGCTAAATGGGGTGCATTAGCTGCTGAAAGACAAGAAGCTGCTAATGTTGCTTTTAAAAGAGTGAAAGATGTTGTTTCCGGTGTAGAAAAAAATATTTTGTCATGGAACGATTACAATAAAGGTGAAGGATATGAAGCCGCAAAGAAGGCTTATGACGATGCTTTGGCAGCATATAATGAAGTTGTAGAAAGCAAGGATGCTTTAGGCAATATAAATTATCCTGCTGTGGTTGAAGCAGCTAAAGATGTTTATACTGCAGCTCAAAATGTGGTGAAATCATTTACTACAGCAAAACCCGGTTACTATCAAGCAAATTGGGCATTGAATGATTCTAAGAGTTCCACTTATGTTGTTGCATTAACAAATGAAGAAAGCGAAACATTGTCTGCTTATTATGAGGCTATCACCGGATTAGCTCAGGCAAAAAAGAAGATTTCGAACTTAACTGTTAAATTGGAAACAGCAAAAGGACAGCTTGAATCTTTAAATGCAGAGTTAGAAATAGCAAAAGCTGAATACGCAACTGCTTACAACAAGTTGCAGACTGCAGAAACCGCATGGGGAAAAACTTCTTATCTGTTGAGCAATTGTTTCATGCGTCTGAACTATAAAGACAATAAGAAGAACGACCAATATTTGATGGTGGACACTGCATATTGGCAAAAGAGCGTTAATCCTGAAGATGGTGATTTGGAGATTGTAAACAGCAAGCCGGAAAAGGATGATAATTTGCTGATCTCTGCTCGTTATTTCTTTAAGTTGACTTATCATCCTTCTCAGGATAGCTTGGTTGTTGAACCTCTGAATGCTTCTGATATGTCTGAAGCAGAAGCAGAAGCCGGAGTATATTTTAAAGATTCTTATGCTGGCCAGAACTTTGTTTATGGAACAGATATTGATGCTAAGGCTTCTCAGGCAAGCAACAGTTGGACTTCAACAAATAACAAGCAGATTGTTGCCAGACTGAAGTTCCTGAATACATCCAAATGGTGCTTGACTGCTTCACCTGCTGACATCAATGCACCGCTGAATGCCCGTATCGCATTCGATAATCCGTATGATTATCTGGTTCGTACAACCTTGGATCCGGGTCTGTACTTCATTCAGTCTGCAAATAATAACGGTAAATATGTTGTGGCTAATTTGAATGGTGATTTGATGTATGATGTTGCTAATAGTGATCAAGATTACAATCTGATGCCTTCAACAATGTTCGTTGTTGAAAAGTATGGATGCGAGGGTGGTGACTTGATTCAGGTTCGCAACCGTGAGTATGGTAAAGAATGGCATACCACATTCATCGGCCAGTTGTATGCTGAAATTGGGGAAGATGGTGAGCCGACAGGAAACGTATTTACTGTTAATGCTGAAAACTATAGAGTAGCTCCGTCTCCTGAATTGGACACGAAAACTAACATGTTGTATGTAAAGGATACTTATAAGTTTATTTCGGTTACAAATGAATATGCTTTGACTAACGAACATCATGGTTACAAATATTTGACTCCGGAAACATTACCATATAACAATTATGCATTCCGTTACAACCGCTACAATGCAGAAAACGAATTCATGAATGTTGGTGCTAAGGATTATCTGACTGTTTCGACAGGCGACGATTCATATTATGAACTGGATACAGTATATTATAAGACCATTGATGGTGTCCGTTATGTAGTTCGCGTTCCTCGTAATGAATTTGGTTATGGAGCCGGAGTGATCGATGCTAACAGCGGTAAGGAACTGCCTCAGTTGGTTCGTCAAGCCTACACTTTGAAGGTTAAAGATGTGAACCTGATTGACAATGATACTACTTATGTAGGTGTTAACACTGTTTACGGTGAAAAGAATTACTTCGTAGCCAGAGGTATCAGCGATATGTTGGATAACCATTTGGCGGCTATAGCATCCTTCTATCTGAAGGCAGATCAGTTCGATACAGAAAAGGATACTTGTTATGCTTTGATCAATACGTTGAATTCGGCTCATGTTAACCATGCATGGAATGGTTACCAGCGTGCAAACGTCCTGAGCAATGGTGTTATCGGTGAAGAAGATTTGATGAATACCCAGGAAGACAATATCGATGCATTTGCACTGACAACAAATGATCGTCCTCTATATCGTGAAATCGAAGGTAATGCAGTTAGCTTCTTCCGTACAGTAGGTGGAGCAGACCAGAAGTTGTTTGAAGATGCTACAAACCAGACGGGTGCCCCTGCATCTAATGTCCTGAAAGATTTCGGTTATTTAGGATTGGCTCAGGAAAAGATGACGACAAACGGAACAGATAAATGGGTTGTTGATCCTTGGGTTGTTTCCAACACTCGTATGCCGCAGTATATGTTCGCCCTTGAACTGGACTCTATTGCTGACGGATTGTGGTGTCAGACAAATACTCACGGATACTTTGCAGATTCTACTGCTGCCAATGCTGCTGACGAAGATCATTTCGTATTCTACAATGGCTATACGGAAGGTCGCTTCCTGGTTAACTTGGCTGATTCTGTAACTGCTGGTTCTCAGGCATATCATAATCCTGATTTGTTTACATATAATGGACGTGCCGTACGTATGGGCTTTGTAGAAGGTGTACATATGTATATCTCTGCTGATGAGGCTAAGCATATTAATGACTTCTTAGGCGACAAGACTGTTGCTGCTGGTGAATATTTCTTCACTCCGATCAATGGGACAACTCTTGATGATTTGAAAAATAAAGAAGGTTATATCATTCCGAAAGAATTGTTCAACAAGAAGAATGTCAATATGTCGAATTTCGCGACTAAAGCAGGGCATAACGATTGGACATTCTCTCTGCGCTTGATGAACGATGATCCTGAAAAATTCTTTATCGAATCAAATCTTGATGGTGTATCAAGTATCGGTTCGATGACTGGTGCTTGGGTTAAGATTGAAAATGGTTGTCCGGTATTGAATTATATCAGTGGTAACCACCAGACGATTTTGGCTTCCAATCTGATTGCAGATAACGTAACAGATGGTCAGTTATTTACATTGACAGCTTCTACTGATGATCCTACCGCTAACGAAGATATAACTGTATCTTCTGTAACAGTCATGGCAGGTGAAGGTCAGGTACAGATCGTCGGAGCTGCCGGCAAAAAGGTTGTTGTAACCAACATTCTGGGTCAGACAGTTGCTACAACTGTTCTTACATCCGACAATGCTGCAATTGCTGCTCCTGCTGGTGTAGTCGTAGTAGCTATTGAAGGCGAGGAAGCTGTAAAAGCTATCGTTAAGTAAGAATGAATTTATAATCAAATAATTCTAAAATGTCGATCGCGCAGAGTAATATTCTAAGTACCCTGTGAAGGCGAATAAGTGATCGGATATTAATAATACTAAAGTATTGAAATAAAGTTCATTCTGTGAGTAACTCTGTGAGGAAGGAAAGCAGATAAAAGACAAGTCCCGGAAGATGGTAACACTTCCGGGGCTTTGTCGTTTTATAATACTAACAAACAATCAGCATGAAAAAAAAATTGAAGCCGCCGGCCTGAACCGGATGTTGCGCGAGTTAAATGAGACGCTGCAGCCAGCGGAAAAGCAGCTGCACGAGTTAGTAAAACGCTGTAACCAGGTGAACCGCATCCTGGAACACGCAGCCTTGGAGGAAGATATGGAGTGGAAAGACCGGGTCGTCTTCCACGGGCCGACACACCAGTTCCTGGCGCTCCTGGCGCCACTGATCAAGAGCGAGCATTGCAAAGTGGACGGGAAATGCAACCGCGAAGCCCTTCTGCGTGCGCTCGACGAAGTGATCAAAGTCTGTCCCGAAGAAGGAAAAGAGCCCCTGAAATTTTCCAGTTTATTGGATGCCGCCAAACGCTATCTTTCAGACGAATAATATTCGACACCCTTTTTACTAATAAAGCAAAAAAGGTGTGAGCTAACCGGTTCATTCTCCCTACATTTGAACAAATGCCGAACGAATCGACATAAATCACACAAAAGTTGCATTATGGTACAAATTAGTGTCTTTGTTATGTTCAGAATTTATCAGGGAAATAGGGCCCTGGTAGCCGTGTTAACCGAAATCAAGGCGGGCCGCTATGCCCCCGATGTCCGTAAACTCCGGGGGTGCCTTGCCGAGGGCGACAAAGCGTCGGCCGAACGGATCAAGAAAGGGCTGCCGGCCTTCACCGTTTCCGCCCTCTACGACGGCAAACGCCTCAAGGAATGCCTGACCGGCTATAACCCTCTGCTGATACTGGACCTCGACGGGCTGACGGCAGCCGATATCGTCCGCCTCAGGGCGTTGATCGAAACGGCTGCCTACACCGTCGCCTGCTTCCTGAGTCCCGGCGGGGCAGGGTTGAAGGTGATTGTCTACGCGGCGGTCCGCCTGGAGCGGGTCCCCGAGAACCACCGTGCCCTCTACGACACGATGAAGGCGTGGTATGAGAACCTCTTAGGTGTCGAGATCGATGCTTCGGGAAGCGATGCCGGGCGTCTGTGCTTCGTCTCGGACGACAGCGGGCTGTTCCTCTCACCGCGTTTCTCGGACTGGCTGAACGACACCGGGCAGTTGCCGGGCGATATTCCTATGTTAGAACCCCAGTTGCCCAGGATGGTTTCAAAGGATAAAAACCAGGCTCCGCTGTTTGCCCGTGCCCGTCATCGTGCTTCATGCAAGTCCAAATACGAGGATGGGAACCGGAATAACTATGTCTACCAATTCTCATGCCATTGCAATCGCCTGGGCATCCTGAAAGCAGAAACGGAAGCCTATTGTAACCAGAAGTTTTCCGATCTCCCTGCCGATGAAATCCGCCAGGCTGTGGAAAGCGCCTTCACGCATACCGATGAAGCGGGAAAGGAAGAAACACCGGAAAAGGGAGAAGGAAAAGTGGAAGATATCCGCCGCTTCCTTTCCGCCACATATACCTTACGTTACAATGTCGTGCGCGGATTAATCGAATGGCAGCAAACGAAAAAGAAGGGCAGGAAAGACTTCGTACCTGTCACCGACTACTGGGAGAACTCCGTCTGGTGCGCGATGCAGATGGCAGGGATACGTTGTAAATTGCCTGAGCTCCATGCTGTAGTCCATTCCGATTACAGCAAGGAATACAACCCTTTTACGGCCTATTTCGACAGTCTTCCGCCGTGGGATGGGACAACGGACCATATTGCCCTCCTGGCGGCCACAATCGCCACCGACCGCCCTGACTATTGGCAGACATGCCTCCGCAAATGGTTAGTGGCAACCGTCGCCTGCGCCATCGACGCGAAGCAGGAAAACCACTCCGTCCTGCTGCTCAGCGGCGAGCAGGGGATCGGGAAAACGACCTGGTGCCGTCATCTCGTCCCTCCTTCCTTGTCCGAATACATTTATACCGGTAATCTCGACCCGTCGTCGAAAGACGCCATGCTGTTGCTCTCCGACTGTTTCCTGATCATACTTGACGAACTTTCAGGGCAGAGCCGCATGGAGCTGAACCGCCTGAAGGTGATGATCACGAAAAACACGGTTCGCGAACGCCGTGCCTACGCCCGCAATGCCGAGACCTACACCCGCCGCGCCTCCTTCCTCGCGACGGTCAACGACAGCCAGGTGTTGACCGACCGTACCGGCTCGCGCCGTTTCCTCTGTTTTGAGGCGCAAGGCATCGACTACACCACGCCCGTCGACCATGACGCCATCTATTCGCAAGCCTTGTCCCTCTACCGCAGCGGCTTCAAATTCTGGTTCTCCGACACCGACATCGCCGAAGTGAACACGAACAACGAAGCCTTCCAGCAAAGCAGTCCCGAGGAAGAACTTTTCTACACCTATTTTCGTCGTCCCGGACGTTTCGATGCGCCATTATATCTCTCAAGCAGTGAAATATTAGCCAAATTAGCCGAAAAAACACGTCTGTCGATCACTAATCTGAACGTAAATAACCTGGGCAAGATGCTAAAAAGGAGCGATTTTGAACAGGTAAAGCGGAACGGCAGACGTCTTTTTGCGGTCATAGAGATGACTTTTGACCAGGTTAAGGCCCGTCAGATGGGAATTACAGACGAAACACTGCCGAAAGACGAGATTAGTCAAACTGTTGAAAAAGAGCACGCTGACTCAAATCCATCTATTCCATTTTAGTAAAAAGGGGCACGAGGGGCACGTTAAAAGGCCTTTTTCTAAACATTTATCATAACGCGAGACGAGATATGCTCTTCTGTAGCATATCTCGTCTTATATATTTATAAAAGTTACGGAAAAAGCCTTTTAACGTGCCCCTCGTGCCCCTTTTTTCGCTCCCGTCCGAAAAAAACCGCCCCTGTCCGGGAAAAGATGGGACGGGAACGGAGAAACAAATTATCCTTTAATGATTTTTTCTATCGCGTCAATGAAAGCTACCGCTTGCGGATATAATTCATCTATATCTTCAGATGTATAATCGAAAAAATCATCATAGTCACTACTTTGCCGCTTGCTGTATAGATTTGTGTAGAATTTGCTCATATCGCGTGATAAAATTCCGGTTTGGACAAAATCTTTACCCAACATCTGACGAACTCCTGTATGTGTTCGTGCTTCTATACCCGCATTGATCAATAATGCAGATGCTGCATGAAAACAAGCATAGTACATTCGTGATATAGCTGCATTAAAATATTGATCCCTGGATAACGAAAGGACCTCTCCTAATGAATTCCGTGCACTAAATAGTCTGTAATTTACAATATTAAAGCGAAGTTCATCGTCTATCATAGTACAATCCCTTCCTTCATTACATTATAATAAAACAGGGAACGGGATTTGAGATCTTCCCACTTCTTTCGACTGATAACGATCGGATTTATCATGACTCCTGTATCGATCTCAACATCATAAAGAGGATAGGTTATTTCCTGTTCTTCTTTTAATGACAGCTTTTCTTTATTAACAAGGATAAGCAGGTCGATATCACTATCAGAATGAGCCTCACCTCGTGCCTCACTGCCATACAGGATAGCAGTTGCATCTGGAGCAATACGCTGTAAGATATCGCTTAATGCCTTTACTATTTTAGGTCGTCTCATAATGGGCTCCTTTCTTTTTCAGTTTAAAAACTCTACTTTGGCAAAGATAAAAAATCTTTCTTACATTTTCCGCTTCACGGCTCCCCCAAATGCTCCACAATGCAAGCGACCATTTTGGGGGTGAAGCAGCGCATTCCCGGGCGGTAGCCTAAGGTGGTCAGTTTTTCTTTCAGGACGCCCTGG